>JALZVU010000165.1 GCA_023301795.1 Granulosicoccus sp. | reverse complement strand
CGAGCGCAGCTTATCTCCAGTGCACGCTGCGCTGCGCCAACCAGTCGCATACAGTGATGCATACGTCCAGGCCCAAGTCGTGTCTGAGCGATTTCAAAACCACGCCCTTCGCCTAGCAACACATTCTCCAATGGAACCCTGGCACCCGTAAAATGCACTTCAGCGTGACCCACAGGTGCATCATCGTAGCCCAACGTTGTCAATGACCTGACTATCGACACTCCGGGTGTATCTTTTGGAACCAGCACTTGAGTTTGCTGGCGATGTCGATCGGAATTGTCCGGATCACTTTTCCCCATAACAATGAAAATCTTGGTGCGCTCATTCATGGCGCCCGTGATAAACCACTTCTTGCCGTCCAGTTGCCAGCAGTCAGCATGGCGTTTGATCTGCAACTCGATATTCGTAGCATCACTGGAGGCCACCTGCGGCTCAGTCATGGCATAGGAAGAGCGGATCTTGCCCGCCAGAAGAGGTTCAAGCCATTGGCGCTTTTGACTATCTGTGGCAAAGTTCATGAACACTTCCATATTGCCGGTATCCGGTGCACTGCAGTTGAACACCTCAGCACTCCATTGAACACGACCCATGATTTCAGCCAGTGGCGCGTAGTCAAAAAAACTCAAACCCCCATGAAGCGAATACTGGACGTGCTCTTCAGGCACAAACAGATTCCACAGCCCAGCGGACTGCGCTCGCGCTTTAAGTTCTTCGACGATGGGTAGTGGGGCAAAACGTACCTTGGCATGGCGAAGCTGCTCCGCATGAACATGCTCATTGGGATACACGTACTCATCCATGAATGCCTGCAGTTGGGTTTGCAAGGCTTCCGACTTCTCGCTGAACTGGTACATAGGGTTAATCCGAGTTGTGACTCTTCGAATGTAACATTTTAATGAGAATTAGCACGATCAAGCTTTAGCTTGCAGCCCTTTTCAGAGGAGTCATACACAAGCTCTTCAAGCTTGATCACATCAAGGTAGTCCTGCGCCGAATTTTCCAGGATGCCCCCTGCTAACAGATGCTCAACAACATGGTGTTGAAACGCATAAACACTGTCGCCAGCAAAACCTGGCCATTCTTGAGGCTCTAGAATAGTCTGTGCCTGAACCTTTGAAAATGGCCGTCGGGTCAGGCGACCATCACCGTGTAACTGAAGCGTGGCCTCGCTACCTTCGACAGTAAATTCACCGAATGTTAGCCGTGTATTGCTTGCTGCAAAATCCAGATGCCGATTGCCATCAATAACCCCTTTAACCTGACCAGGATAATCCAGAATTATGAAGCCGGCATCCTCTCCGGCAATCGCCGGATTCAGCCGACGAAGATCAGCGTAAACAGCCGTCGCTTCGCCAAACAGATATCGGAATATATCGATGTAATGCACAGCGGTTTCATGCACTAACAGTCGTTCCATCTGTTGAAAATAAGGCTGCCTGTCCATGTAGGCGTCAGGTCCCTGCCCATCGCCGGTACGCATGCGAAACTGGGCTTGTTGCACAGTGCCCAGGTTCTGATTATTCAGCTGTTCTCTGACAACACGAAACCAGGGCTGAAATCGAAAATTCTCGTGAATGATAAGGGTCACACCCGCCGCACCCGCTCGCTGCGTTATGGCCGAGGCTTGCTCGAGATTTTCGCAAAACGGTTTTTGGCAAATAATGACACCAACGCCCGCCGCGATTGCGTGCTCGATGACGGCCACGTGTGTGGAAGGTGGCGTGATGACATCGAGGATATCCGGCAGCAATGCGCCAAACATCGTATCAAGGTCTGCATAGGCGTTTAGTCCTGTCGCCCGGGCACGCTCAAGATCAACGTCACAGATACAGCACAGTTGTGTCCCGGGGATGCGTTGCCACGCCTGACGGTGAAACTCACTGAAATAACCCGCCCCAACACACGCAACATCTAAAGACGGCTTCACTCTGAGTACTCAATAAGCAGAATCAAACACTACCTCCTACGAAGTTTGAATTGTTAACAACACACCGGGATACGGTAACAATAGGCCAGTTTCTGTGCAGTAGTATGTAAAAGCTCAACTACCAGCTTTAGTCACTTCGCCCGCGAGCGCTACTTAGTGTACTCACAACAGGGTGTTTGACGCTAATTTGTCTCATTATGAGGCCAGAGTGGCGGCGATCGTGTGATTTTGAGCTTACTACAAGGGACTGGCATAAGCCTGCAAAATGCATAACGGTGTAACTCCATGAAAGCCATCCTTTTTGTCGATGACGAACAAGTCATGCTGGACAGGATGAAGAGCTGGTTCGAGGCACATCAGCCCTCTTGGCAAACCTACTTCTTCAATTGCGCCAAAGACGCTGTCCGCTTTCTTGAAGGCAGCACAATAGACTGTATCGTCAGCAACGTGAACATGCCGGACAATAACGGTGCTCAACTGCTCAGCCATGTGGCCACGCGGCAACCCTCTGCTGTACGTGTCGCGTTATCGGATCGAGATGATGCCGAGCTGGCGCTGGAGAGTTTGCACGCAACACATCGCTTCATAACGAATATTAATGACGCAGCTTATCTGAACCAGGCAATTGAGTGCTCGTTCGAACTACGTGAACGGCTTGCTGACCCTTCCCTGCAAACACTCATAACAGGTATCACCACGCTCCCCGTGCTGCCAGAAATCTATGACCGCATAATGCTAGAGCTTGCGTCAGAGACTTTCTCCATCGATGTGATCAGCCGGATCATAGAATCAGATATCAGCCTGACCGCCACGCTATTAAAGGTAGTGAACTCGCCATACTACGGTCTGGTACGCCATATTGAATCACCCAGTCATGCCGTAAAGATGCTGGGAGTCGAGGTCGTGAAGAATATTCTGCTCACCGAGAAAGTGGTCAGCCAGTTCCAGCAATTTAGCCCTGCGGCAAAACGTGTGTCCATATTGAACATCGAAGCCAGCATACGCGGTGTTCTGGCCAATCGCTTTGCCCGCATCGCCAAGCTGTCAAAACGTCGGATTGATCACTGTCAGATGGCTGGAATGCTCAGTTCATTGGGCGAGCTTGTGATTGAGACACGCATGATCAACCCCGAAGACATAGCTGCTCAACCACAATTGGAAAACCTCATTGGCAGTAGCATTCTTGGCCTATGGTCGTTACCCGATGCCATCGTCGAGTCTGTACTACGGCAGAACGAGCCCGATGCCCCCACAGGCGAGCCCACAGCTATGCACGTGCTGCACGCGGTACGGCATCTGGAAGCGGCATTCAGCACGAATGATTTTCAAATGGATAAAAACTTTAATTCGCAACAGGTCTTTGCCGATTACCCACTCGCCGACTCGCTCAGAGAACAGTGGTTTGACTGTTTTTGCGATTACCACCTGGATCTGAAACTAGCGAGCTAATCACGACTGTGTGCCCATTTTGGCATTGTAAAGCGGCGTACCCGAGTAACACTTACCGCTATACTTGCCGACATGAAGCAAATGCACATGAACTCGTCCCCAGTGGCGGCACAACAGCGGGCCGCCTTTTCAAGCCCAGGCCCAATGAGTACCCGCGTTATTTTTAAAGGGCGAACCTTGTGAGCAAAGACAAGACCGGTTGGGACAAGTACCGCCGAGGCCCAGTTCGAGCAAACACAAGTGAGCTAACTGTCACCATTGATTCTCTGGGTAACAATGGCGATGGCATTGCACGGCACGACGGCAAGGTTGTTTTTGTGCCACTGACGTTACCTGGCGAACGCGTCAGAATAAAGCCTGTTACTCGTAAAAAATCATTCATTCGAGCACAGGTGCTTGAAACACTCGAGAGCTCAGAGCTGCGCCAGACCCCGCCGTGCGAATACTTCGGGCGCTGTGGAGGCTGCGACTGGCAACATGCCCCCTACCCTATGCAGCTCGACGCAAAAGTACAAAGCCTGACTGATTCACTCGTCCGTATCGGCAAGCTAGACAATCCGGCCATAAACCCCATTGTGGCCTCAGAGGCGATCTATCACTACCGCAATCGTATCCAGGGCGTCATTAAAGGTGGCCGCTTTCACTATAGACATCGCGGCAGCGATCAGATGCTGGCCATAAATAGCTGCACCTTGGCGGAGGATGCCATCAACGCCCATCTGGGTGATGAAGCTGCACTGTCACAAGGTCCGCAAGGTCGTGTCGAAATCGCGTCCACGGACGACGGTGTAAGTGTACTTCCTATCAACGAGGAAAACTCCACAGAGGCAGGTTTCAGGCAGGTTAACACCGCTGTGGCTTCTCGACTGGCGCTCCTGCTAGACACTGTATCGGCACCACTTGATACCGATAGCTGCATTGATCTCTACTGTGGCCGAGGCACTTGGAGTATCGACATTGCGCAACGACATCCTCACAGTCGCGTCATCGGTATCGATGCATCCGAAGACAACATACGTCTGGCCAGAGAGCAGTCTCTTAAGACGGGGTTAACTAATCTGCGCTTTCAACAGGGCCGAGTTGAAAGCATTATGAAATCCTTGCCGCTAACTAATAGCTTTTGTATTGTTGACCCTCCTAGAGCAGGCTTGGCCACGACAGTGTGCAGCGCATTATGCGAAAACCCACCGCGACACATCGTTTACATATCCTGCCACCCGGCTAGCTTGGCGCGTGATCTTGCCTTACTCACGGCAGACCGATTCAAGCTTACCAGCGTTACACCATTGGACATGTTTCCTCAAACTGCTCATCTAGAGACCCTCTCACTGTTGTCTAGAGTGGACTAATAGATCACCAAAAACTGCAATCAGCTTGTAACACTGTCGTAGATTTGGCATGTTTTCATGAGCAGCGTCAGTGCTGTGCAGCCCTTGCGCTTCATCCCTAAGCACTGAGTGCTGTGCGCCTGCAAAATCTGAACAACGGATAGTCAAGTCAATTCAGTAACGAGACACGGTTTACATTGTTACCGTGTCACGGCTTCAGCCTGAACAACTGAAAAACTGAAAAACTGAAAAACTCACTGTGCATAGGCTTTCAGCGGCCCAATGGCGAGTTATATAACTTATATTTGCGTCTCCTGCAGCTCACCGCAGCGCTATGGCACGTGGATGGCAAGGAGTAGCACACACGCGTAATTTTCACTTGCGCAATGTGACTCTTCGCCATAGCCGTTAGCCGTCGGTAGCCAATACACCCATGAATTCAGTTTTACTGTTTGCAAAACTCCTACGTCTGAGCTGTCTCATTGCTTGTTTGCAAATACTGGTAGCGTTTTCTACCACAGCGAAAGCCGATACGATCGTAAACTTCGACTTCGATGAAGCTGGCGAACTGCGTGAAAAGTTCAACCCGGACAGCAGCCCTTTTCTGTTCAGTGAAACCAGTGGCGGGACCGAATCCTCAGGCTCAATAAACGCGGAAGGTGGCAGTGGTAGCGGTGATCTGTGGACGTCCAAAACAGGTTATTCGATTGAGGGTGCGGGCGACAGCTATCGCTTGTCTGCATTCTTCCAAGTCGCAAGCCAGAACGGTTTTGCCGGTTTGGGAATCGCTACCAGCAGCAGCAATGAGCTTAGCGGTGCTGGATATACAGAATCAGGTATCGGCTACATCGCCAACACCGACACCATATCCATCATATCCAGTGAAGTTGGCGAGCCGTTAGATCAGATATTTCCATTCGAGTTAAGTGAATTTGATGTTCTGATACCCGGATCGTGGTATCACTTTGAGCTCACAATCTTCACAAAAGAACTCAATGAATTCGATATTTACCTAACCATTAGTAACTCTGACGCCAACGGCGTTATCGGTTCACCGCTACCAACAATGACCCAACTTGGTGTTGTTAATAATGAGATAGCACAGGCAGCGGCCATTCACCCATATCTGGCCTTCAACCCCAGAGTGGGGCCACGCTTTGATCGACTTGACGACCTGAGCATGCGCCTGTCTGGCAACCCAGTTGTGGTGTCTGATCCAGAAGCAGATAGCGACGGGGATGGCCAGCTTGACACCGTTGATGAAGATGATGATGGCGATAATGTTAACGATGATGTTGACACATTCCCGTTAGATGAAAACGAATCCAGTGATCAAGACGGTGATGGCATTGGTGATGAAGAAGATCTGGACGACAACGGCAACGGCATACCCGATGAAGATGAACGACCCGATACCGACGGCGATGGTGTGCCCGATGATGAGGATGCTTTTGAGAATGATCCCACCGAAACGGTAGACACCGACGGTGACGGCACCGGCGACAATGCTGACGCCTTCGACAACGACCCGAACGAGACAGCCGACTCAGACAGTGACGGTGTGGGCGACAACGCTGACGCGTTCGACAATGACCCATTGGAAACAACTGACACTGACAACGACGGCACCGGCGACAATGCTGACGCCTTCGACAACGACCCGAACGAGACAACC
>JALZVU010000164.1 GCA_023301795.1 Granulosicoccus sp. | reverse complement strand
TCACCGACCATTCTGGCCGTTGCAACAATTATGGTTGCTCTGTCCATCGTGCTGCTGACAGTGCTTGAGTTGCTGCGCAGACGCTCAGAGAGGCTGCGAGGGCTATCGGCAAGTTAACCCTAGTTTATCTCGTCTATTGTGAACCCAATGCAGCATTCGCCCGACCAGCAAGATCTGCTGCAAACTCCATGGCATGAAATATCACGCTTTGCTCGACGGTGCCGGTGATCAGCGAAGCACCGGGACCTTGTGCATAGATGCTCACATCCTCACCTCCGTGTGTTTCTGCGCTCAGTGAAACCATAGCCTCCTGGTGGAACCCACTGGAGACTGTATCAACAACACTAAGATCTTTGCGGCCAGCGGCTGCGGCTTCGGTATACGTTAAATCAAAGTTTGTGTTTTCACCAAAGTCCCTAAATCCCAGGCCATTGGCGTAGGCAAGTGTTGTGTAGGGCAAGCCGTCCAGCGCAAGGGTCGGTGTACTTTGCCCAATGCCTACAGACAATCCCAAAATCGGATTGCCACGCTTTGCAATACCGCCCATCGTAAACACGTGGCTGTGATCGGCGGTGACAATAATAAGTGTATCGCTGGAATCTGTAGCATCCATAGCGGCTTGCACAGCGTCTGAAAATGCAATGGTATCTGTTAGAGCCCCAAAAGCGCTGCCAGCGTGGTGAGCGTGATCAATTCTGCCAGCCTCTATGGTTAGAAAATATCCGCGCTGATTATTATCCAATACATCAATAGCCTTGGTGGTCATCTGCGCAAGGCTCGGTTCACCGGCTAAATCGTTGGCACGATTAGCTTCGTACTCCATATGCGATTCGTCAAACAACCCCATTATCTGTGGAATGTCGTTGGCTTCAATGGCATTGAACCCTGCTGTGTCGGTAATGTAGGCACCTTGCGGATAAAGCGATTGCCATTGGGCGGTAAGATCCAGCCCATCCGCTCTGGCTCCCTCTATCGGGCTTAGTGTATCGTTACTATTAAACGCTTCGGAAGCTGGCAGGAAATTTCTCCGGCCACCCCCCATGACTACTTCAATACCGTCCACATCCAGCCCTGGGTAGGCCGCCTCCAGTCGCGCTTCAAAACCAATAAGTTGGGATGCAATATCAGTACAGCCTTGCGTTAACGCACTGTCCGGTATCAACGCATCGTTCTCCCAACCACGATTAACAGATTTGGCATAGGTGACCGCAGGCGTTGCATGTGTAATCCGAGCAGTGCTGACAATACCCGTCGACATCCCCGCAATTTCCGCGAGCTCCAGGGCACCAACCAATTCGTTGCCCGATTGCGAAGAGCAATTGCCGAACTGGACATCTGCATCCACACTGATTACACCTGCGTCGGTCTTCACGCCGGTCATGATGGCGGTCATGGTGCCCGCCGAGTCCGCGGTTTGAGCATTAACGTTGTAGGTTTTGGCAAGCCCTGCAAATGGCATGGCACCCCAGCTCAACACGTTTTCCTCCCCGCTACCACCCTGACGCTGCCCTTCCAGTATTCTTGCCGCGGTGACAGTGGATATACCCATACCATCACCGATAAAAAGAATAATGTTCTTGGCAGTACCGCGAATCGCAGACGGTGATATCGCTTTATCAACAGAATCCGCGGATGCTACATAGGCCTCGTCGGCCAGCATGCTATCAAGCATGACACTTCCACTGAGTTCGAATGGCAGCGCGAGGTTCTCAGGCGCACCGTTGTCGCCATTATCAGAATCATTGACAGAGCCTATCGGCGCTGTTGACTGATTTTCCTGACCACCAGAACACGCCACTAGCAAGCAACACACTGCCATCAATGACGCTAAGGATTTCAACGGCGTGCTGTCAGATGACATACACAGCAACATCTTGTTCATCGTGTCAGACCCAGTGCTTTATCAATAATGTGAAACACAACGTTCTGCTCAATGGTGCCCTGAACCCGAAAAGCCCCTGCGCCTGTTGCATGCAGGGCTACATCCTCCCCACCGTGTGTCTCTGCTACTAGAGGGACAAGCGCTTCCTGGTGAAACCCACTCGCCTGCGTATTCACCAAATCCAGATCATGACGCCCGCTCGCCACAGGATCGTTGTAGGTTCTATCAGGATTTGTGTTGTCACCGTAATCTTTGAATCCTGGCCCATTGGCGTAACCCAACGTGGTGTACGGAAGACCATCCTCCGCGAGTGCCGCACTATCAGAACCTGCCGACACCACTTTTCCAAGGATAGGATTACCCCGCTTCGGATAGCCTGCAAACGTCATGACATGACTGTGATCAGCAGTGACCATAATCAGTGTGTCCTCTGGCTTGGTGAGCTGCTGCGCCAGCGATACTGCCTGAGATAATTCCAGCGTCTCGTTCAAAGCGTTATAGGCATTGCCGGCATGATGCGCGTGATCAATACGGCCAGATTCTACAATCAGCAAAAATCCATCAGAATCACTTTGTAACAGTTCGATAGCGGTTTCAACCATCTGTGACAATCTGGGCTGCGCGTCCTGGGTTGATGCTTTATCACCCTCGTAGTGCATGTGCGACGAACTGAAAAGCCCTAACACCGGCCCATCATTATCGACCTGCAACGCCTCAAGCCCGTTTTTATCGAACACGTACTGCCCGTCAGTGAACGTAGCCTGCCATTGCTCAATAAGATTTTTATTGTCCGTTCTATCGCCGGTATCTTGCCCGTACTCAGCCAGTGACTGGGACGAGGTAGCAGGCAAAAAATGCCGCCTGCCGCCACCAAAAACCACATCAATGCCGTCCACATCAGCATTCGGGAAACGTTGCTCCAGGTTCTTCTTGAAATTGACAAGCTGCGAGGCGATATCTTCACAGCCCTGCTCGATAACATCCGCAGGTTGATCTGAAATATCCTCCCAGCCCCGATTGGCCGATCGGGCATACGCCGCAGCAGGCGTGGCATGCGTAACTCTGGCCGTGGTAACAATGCCCGTAGCCAGCCCTTTGATCTCTGCCAGATCCAGAACAGTAGCCATCTCGTTACCTTCAACTTGCCGACAATTGCCCATCAGCACCGACGCGTTTACACCCACCACGCCAGCATTGGTTTTTATACCCGACATCATGGCAGTCATGGTGCCCGCAGAATCTGGAATCTGCGCATCGGCGTTATAGGTTTTTACCAGAGCTGTATGCGCAAAATTCTCAAAGCTCAGGCTGGCCTCCTCCCCGCTATTGCCAGCACGTTGTCCACCCAGAATGCGCGCGGCACCGAGTGTTGCTATTCCCATACCGTCGCCGACGAATAAAACAACGTTTTTTGCACGCCCACTGTCAGGCAGAGTTACCGCGCTACTGATCCGATCGGCGATGTGCTGTTGCCCATCACGGTACCAGGCGCTTTGCAGCTGATGAGTGGGAATGGCCTGCGCAAACGTTAAGCCAGCCACGCTGATCAGTAGCGACACCAACCCACTGAATTTAACGACTGTCAATATTTTCATTAGGGTAAGTTAGCACGGCTCAATCATATTTTTTACACAATTCAGTCGTAGACTTGTCAACGTTTGTCAGACACGGAGCTTGCGCTGGAGGAACAATTTCAGTGGGTCTTGGTCGGACACCTTCGCAAGTTGACTGCAAGTTCTACACAGGAATAGACTGATCCAAGGCAGGCGCTATTGCTAGAACAGGCTTCTGGGACCACTTGATCGCCCTGCACGTATTAATAAAGTCCTCATCTCTTGATCGGTGGGTATCTAGGACAGATTCCCAAGCGCACCAAAAAAAGGTTTGATTATGAAAACACTCTCCTGGGCAGTTATCGCTGCAGTCGTGATAGGGGCAGGTTTTGCTGGCTATCGCTATATTTCAGCTGATAACGACGGTACAGCAGGAGCGGGCAACGGTTCTGAAACTCGACAAGCAGGTGGCTCTGGCGGTGGACGTTCTGGCGGTGGCAGACGATCGTCGCTGGTTGTTGCCAGCGACGTTACACAAGTTCTGATCAACAACCGCCTGAAGGCAGTTGGCAATGGCACCGCACAAGCCTCGGTCAGCGTCGTGCCCTTGAGTGGCGGCATCCTTACTGAAGTATTGGTGTCTCCGGGCCAGCGAGTAGAGGCCAACGCGATTCTGGCCAGACTCGATGATGACGAGCAGGTTATCGCCAGAGACAGAGCCGCCAGCGAAGCCGTTGAGGCTGGATCTGACGCCGATCGCCTTGAGTCACTCTTTCGCTCAAGAACAACCACGCAAGCAGAACTTAGTCGCGCCAGAGCAGCATTGAACGATGCTCGGCTAGCACTTCGAGATGCCGAACTCAGACTCACTCGTCGAACTATTACTGCACCAATTGCGGGCATCGTCGGATTCGTGTCGGTCGATACCGGAAACTTCATCAACGCTCAAACCGAGTTACTAACGATCGATGATCGTTCCAGCCTTGACGTAGAATTCTGGGTGCCAGAACGGTTTGCCAATCAAGTGAGCCTTGGGCAAAAAGTGGATGCCATAGCGCTGGCAGATCCGGGTAAGCCCCACCAGGGCGTGGTCAGCGGTATCGGTAGTCGAATTGAACCCAGTAGCCGAACCTTGCCGCTAAAAGCGCTGGTTGATAACGCAAATGATAATCTGCGTCCGGGCATGTCATTTGAACTGCAACTCTCGTTCGAAGGCCAGAGCTACCCTGCCGTCAATCCACTAGCCATACAGTGGGACTCCAACGGCTCTTATGTCTGGCAAATTGTTGACGACAAGGTACAACGCGTGCCGGCACGTGTTATTCAGCGAAATCCGGAGTCTGTACTCGTAGACGCAGAACTTAGCCCCGGCGATCAGATTGTCAGCGAAGGACTGCTCGCACTACGCCCCGGCGCATCAGTGAGAATTGAGGGAGCACCTCGTAGCGAAAAGAGTGGCCCTGACCAGCAGAGCAGACCTGCCAAGGCCGCTGGTACACCTGCGGCAGCAGCGACCGCCAAGGAATCCACAGGCTCATGAATAGCAACGCAACCGCCAATACCATGGGTGACATGACCGCGCTGTTCGTCAGGCGCCCGGTGCTAGCTATAGTTCTGAGTCTGCTTATTATTGTTGCAGGTCTGGCAGCACTGGTGGGTGTAGAAGTACGAGAGCTGCCTTCCGTCGATCGCCCTGTAATAACAGTCACAACAGTCTTCAGTGGCGCAGCACCTGAAACGGTTGACCGCGAGGTCACAGCCATTATCGAATCTGCTGCTGGACGCGTGTCAGGTGTACAAGATATCTCCTCATCATCATCGTTTGGTCAGAGCCGAGTCACTGTCGACTTTCGCGACTCCACCAATCTTGATGTAGCAGCCAGTGACATGCGCGATTCCATCGCCCGTGTGTCACGCGAGTTGCCCGAAGACGTTGACGATCCACAAGTGGTAAAGGCAGACGGTGATGCAGAAGCTGTATTACGGCTGGCAGTGACATCGACGGACATGAGCGCAGAAGAGATGACGCTGATTGTTGAAAATCAGATCCTTGACAATTTTACTGCGCTGAATGGTGTTGCTGACATTCGTGTATTCGGCGATATAGAAGAGATATTTCGTATCGATGTCGACCAGTCTAAGCTAGCAAGTCGCGGCTTGAGCATCGCCGATTTATCTGCTGTATTGAGTAATGCCGCATTTGATACACCCGCTGGCTCACTATCCAACGATACTCAGGATTTGTCAGTTCGAGCAACAGCTGATGTCAATTCAGCTGAAGAATTCGAACAGCTGATTATTCGTGGACGCACTCGAATTGGCGATGTTGCCTCTGTAACACTTGGCCCAGATGAGGGCTCAAGCTCACTACGTGCAAACGGTAAGACCGGCATCGGGCTTGCCGTCATCCGTCAGGCAGGTTCTAACACGTTGGAGATATCGCGCGATGTACACGCGACTGCTGATCGCATCCGTGGCACCTTGCCTGAAGGGATGGACATTCAGGTAACCAGTGACGATGCCATTTTTATCAACGGCTCCATTTCTGAAGTACTCAAGTCATTGGCTATGGCCATCGGCATCGTCATCAGCATTATCTTTCTTTTCCTGTTGAACTGGCGAGCCACGCTCATCCCTGCGATCACGCTGCCTGTGGCGTTAATTGGCACACTTGCCGGTATCTGGATAGCCGGCTTTTCTATTAACATTCTCACATTACTGGCATTGGTGCTGGCTACCGGCATGGTGGTAGACGATGCCATCGTTGTGTTGGAAAACATTGTGAACCGTCGCAATCAAGGCATGGGCCCGCGTGCGGCAGCTGTGCTTGGCACGCGTCAGGTATTTTTCGCTGTTATCACAACCACGGCTGTATTGGCGGCTGTGTTTGTGCCCTTGTCTTTCCTCCCCGGACAGGCTGGCGGATTATTCCGTGAATTCGGTTTCGTGCTTGCTATTGCCGTGACCATATCTTCAGTAGTTGCGCTATCGCTATGTCCGATGTTGGCATCTCGCCTTCTAAGTGACGATCACTCAGAAAAAACTCCAGCAAGCGGCCAGAAGCGTGCAGTCAATCCAGCCGCAGAGGCGGTCAGGCAATTAGGCCATCGATGTGCAAGCTTCTATAAAAAATGCTTAAGAATATGCCTTGCAGCGCCTTGGGTTGTCGTGCTGGCAGCCTGTCTTGTTGCCGCTTTGGCGTGGACAACCTTAAGCAAGATACCTGAGGAGCTGCTACCCAGAGAAGATCGCGCAGTAGCATTGTTAAGAATCAGTGCACCGCAGGGAGTCAGCCTCGAATACACAGCCGCACAGTTGCGTAAGATTGAAGATCTGATTCAGCCCTTTGTCGACAATGAAGAAGTACAGAACGTCTTCTCCATCGCAGGCCGTGGCAGCGTAAACAGCGGCTTTATGGTGATGACATTGAAGCCATGGGATGAGCGTGAAAGAAGCCAGCAGGAAATTGTCTCCGAGTTAAACCGTAAGCTGGGCACAGTACCTGGTGTCAGAGCATTTGCCATACAACCCAACAGCTTGGGCATCCGCGGTGCCGGCTCTGGTCTCAAGATGGCCATAGCCGGAAATAACTACGATGAGTTAGCGCTCACTGGTGACGCCCTGGTTCAACAGCTCGAGCAAGACGAACGGTTTGGCCGAGTAAACCTGGACTATGAAACCAGCCAGGCACAGCTATCCATCAGTATCGATCGTGAGCGTGCCGCTGATCTGGGGATAGAAATAGACGGACTGGCCGCTGCCATGCAATCCGTACTTGATGGCCGCGAGCTTGGGCAAGTGTTTATCGATGATCGCGCCATAGCGGTGAAGCTGGTATCCACCACACAGCCCATCAATGACCCTAACGATCTGTCCAACCTGTTTCTGCAAACATCAGATGGGCGCATTGTTCCCATGAGCTCGATTGCCACATTGGAAGAGAAAGCCATTGCGCCTTCCCTGCCGCGTGAGCTTCGATCACGTGCGGTCACGGTCACTGCTGGATTGACACCTGACTTTGCATTGCGTGATGCGCTTAACGAGCTGACCCGCCTGGCTGAGCCTCTCATTCAAGCGGACATGCGACTGGTGCCGTTGGCAGAAGCTGCTGCATTGAACGAGACATCCGGTGGCTTGGCCCTAACCTTCGGCTTTGCTATCGTTATTGTTTTTCTAGTACTAGCGGCGCAGTTTGAAAGCTTTATCAGCAGCGTGATATTGATTTTTACCGTACCGTTCGGACTTGCCAGCGCGGTATTCGCGTTGTACTTAACCGGTACGACACTCAATGTGTACAGCCAGATCGGACTGGTGCTCCTTGTCGGCATCATGGCCAAGAATGGCATCTTGATGGTCGAATTCGCCAATCAATTACGCGATGAAGGACTAACAGTAAAAGAGGCCTCGCTGGAGGCTGCCACTCGTCGCCTACGCCCCATTACTATGACGATGCTCTCCACCGTTCTAAGTGGCATTCCGTTGGTTCTTGCCACTGGCGCGGGTGCCGAAGCACGAATAGCTTTGGGCTGGATTATTGTTGGTGGCCTTGGCATGGCTACTGTTTTCACCCTGTTTCTCACACCTGTTGCCTATGCCCTGCTCGCCGGGTTCTCTAGCCCGAAGGCAGCTAATGAGAAACGCCTGGCGGACGAGCTTGAACATGCAAATGGCTTAGATTCAGTATCCGGTGAGACGGCCAGTAGCAAAGTGGCGCTGAACACTCCATGAGCCAAGCATCTATTCTGATAACAGGCTGCTCATCAGGCATCGGCCTTGACGCTGCACTAACGTTACATGAACGAGGCTGGCGTGTATTTGCCACCTGTCGCTCGCAAAGTGACTGTGACGAGCTCGTGGCAAAAGGTCTTGAATCTTTTGTCCTTGACTACGCCTGCAGCGAATCTATTCACAGCGCAGTTGCACAGGTTCTGGAACTCACGGGCGGCACGCTGGATGCCTTGTTCAACAACGGCGCTTTTGCGATCCCTGGGCGTGTAGAAGATCTTCCTCGCGATGCGTTGCGTTCTATATTCGAAACCAACCTATTTGGTCAGTTCGAGCTGATCAACGCTGTATTACCCAGCATGCGACAACACAACAAGGGGCGGATTATCAACAACTCATCCGTACTGGGGTTTGCAGCTCTGCCGTTTCGCGGCGCCTATTGCTCTACTAAATTTGCAATGGAAGGACTGTCAGATGCACTTCGGCTCGAGCTAAATCACACCAACATTGAGATCATTCTGATCGAACCGGGTCCCATTGGCACCAAGATACGTGAGAATTCGATCCCGCACTTTGAACAATGGATTGACTGGAAAACATCAGCCGCCAAAGAAGAGTACGAGACAACACTTATCCCAAGACTATATGAACCTGCGCTAAAAAAGGATCGCTTCGAACTAGAGTGTTCGGCAGTAACCAACAAGCTTATTCATGCTTTGGAGCATCCAAGACCCAAACCCAGATATTACGTAACGACCCCCACCTACATCGCAGGGACGCTCAAGCGGCTTTTAAGTACCCGCTTGCTGGATAAGGTTTTAATGCGCTAATTCTGCAGACAATCTGGATAACAGGTTGCAGCATTGCATTACTGAGCCTTGGCCTGTCGCTGTTGCACCTGCCTTTCTCGAAACCACACAAACAGCCCACTACCGATGATGATTGCGGTGCCTAGCATAGTCGCCTGATCTGGCGGCTCACCGAACACTACCCAACTCAGTACTGCAATGAAGATGACCTGGGAATAGACAGTCGGGGCCAGCACCGACGCTTGAGCAAACTGATGTGCGTAAGTGAGCATGGAATGCCCCAACATACCCAGCGTACCGATGAGCAACAGCAGACTCCAGGCATGCAGGTCCGCTGGCCAGACCCAGAAATGAGCAGCCAAAGGTGCTAACAGAATGGTACCCAAGCCTGAAACATAAACCTGTGTCGTGGCGTTGCTATCAACGCCTGCGATAAGCCGGCTCATCACGAAATAACCACTGGCAAGCGACATAGCGCCAATGGAGAGAAAGATAGCGGGATTAAAACTCTGCCCCCACGGCTGAACTATTACAAGAACGCCCCCAAAACCTGACAATACGGCAAGCAGTCGCTTGATACCCACCTTTTCCCCAAGCACGGGAATACTGAGCAAGCACACCATTAATGGAACAACGAAGAAAATCGCTATCGTCGTTGTCAATGGCAAATACTGAAGCGCGGTAAAATTCAGGCTCGTCGACACCAGCAGGAACATAGCGCGGCAACTCTGTAACACAGGCCGATTAGAGCGGAATATTCCCATGCCGTGTTTTGGAGTATAGGCGACCAACGCCACTACCAGATGTCCCGCGTAACGCAGCCAGGCCACCTGCAATGCAGGTATGGCAGCGCTCACCAACCATTTGGCCGATGTGTCCATAATTGAAAAACACAGAAAGGCTGCCAGCATAAGCAGGTAGCCGGTAGTAAGAGATGACAAAAGCGCAGTCCACCAGACAAAGAGTAACAAGCAGCCACCATACACCGCTCAAAGCTTTTGGTAAATTGCCCTGTTACAGGGTTGCAAAGACCAAAGCAGACGTGGAAACTTAACGCTACTGATTTATCCGTCAACAGGAGTTACGGACTTCATGTTTCCAAAATCAACCATCCGGTTTCTCAAGCAACTTGAAGCGAATAATAATCGTGACTGGTTCGCTCAGAACAAGCAGCGTTACGAAGATGAGGTGCGCACCCCTGCGTTCGACTTCATTGATTCCATGACGCCTGCGTTGATCAAGGTGTCGCCCTATATCGAGGCCAGCGCCAAAAAAGTGGGCGGTTCATTGATGCGAGTACATCGTGACATTCGTTTTGGCAAAGACAAAACTCCCTACAAAACCAATATCGGCATCCACTTTCGGCATGCCCGGGCAAAAGATGTGCACGCACCGGGGTACTACCTGCACATAGAACCCAAAGAGGTATTCTTTGCCGCAGGAATATGGCAGCCCGACAGCGCCACCCTCTTGGCAGTAAGAACACTCATGACCGAACACCCAAAAGAGTGGAAGGCTATCAAAAAGAAGGTGTTGGCAAAGACAGAGTTCGAGCTAGCAGGCACCTCACTAAAGCGCGCACCCAAGACCTTTGATCCCGAGCACGAACTGATAGAAGACTTGCGGCGCAAAGACTTCATTGCTATGTGCCATTTGCCAGTCTCAGCTATTCACGAAAAAGACTTCAATAAGGTGATAGCGAAACTGGTCAAACAGAGCTCGCCGCTTATGGCGTTTATTTGCGATGCGAATGATCTGTTGTTCTAGGGTATTGGCCAGAATAGTAGAGATTAATGGACTTTGTGTAATCCCGATCAGTTCTTTAACAATTTTTTATTTCTCTTAAATTCAATAAGTTAGCGATTAGAATTGACTCTACTACGGCCCTCGATTCGCCTCTCCCGCTCTGATAAATCATAGAATTTCGGAAATATTTCAGAATTCTCTCATGATTTAACACCGCCGTAAGCGCAAATTATTTTGTGTCGCCGCAGCAATGTGAGTCGACTGCAAATAATCAATCACACATAACAATCAGGAGAGCAAGGCGATGAAACACCCGGATAATACATCGACCATAACAACGGAGAAAAGCCGCAGGCTATATAGCGCCTTGATAACAGCCGCTACTTGGTGGTCTTAGCCATTCGTTTGCCGACGACCAGACACTCAATTGCAAACTCTATTTGATACATGGCAGATTGACCGAAAAAATACACATCAACCCCGACCAGCTATCCTTTATTGGAAAGTTAACGGGACACTAGTGACACACGATATAACTTCTTTCCCGTTAACTATAGCTCGCCAATTCCTCAAGCCTCTGAAAAATTAATGTCTCTCTCTGTGCGTCCGTGTTAGCGATACTTTGAACTACGTATTCAAAATCATTTAACTCAAGCAAGTCAGCCAATTGCTCTGCGATGTAAGCTCGAAGCAATGAATCACAGACCAAGATATCGTTGGCAAGCTCTGGTCTTCCATCGACCACGGTTAAAATATCTTCAATATCATGGCTAGTCAAAGGGTCTCCGTTACCTCGCCCTTTATATGCTTCGAGTTTTGTACCTATGAAGTGTGCAGGATCAACAACTCGGATTGATACACCGCTTGAGAGCCCAATATATTGCGCCGACTCAACGGCTGTCCGATACCAACGATTAGTAAAACCCAAGATGCTCGCATCATCAGGCATGAAATCAATTTTCAGAATAGCTGTGAACCTAAGCCTTGGGCAACCGCTGTTAGCATTTGTTCTGCTAAGTCTTTAGCGAGCACGGCTACTCCTTGAACGCTTTGTCTAATAGCTTTACGGCAAGATTCGACTCTCTTGCCCCACCGACTCTTATGGCATCCACTAGAGCGAGAAATTCATACAATTTGGAATCACTTGCAGCTGCCATAGGTACAGTTTCATACAATGGTTTAACAGACTGCCCCATCACAGATGCCGTCGCGTGAGACCAGACAAGCACTGAATCAGACCCACTCATTAGTTGCTTAGCGAGCACTGGAGCTCCATGAGCTGTCGGCATGCCTCTTACCAGTTCAGCAGGCCGAGCCGGAAACACATATTTAATTCCATAAACGATAAATTCAAAAAGCGATTTGTTATTTACAGATAGCCCGTTATCCTTTCGCGAACGTTTCGCAAGCCCAACATCCAAGCTTCGGTTTATTGACGCGTTAACCTCAGTTTTACCCACTCCGGTGAGTAAGGCTAGGTTTCTAGCACTGAGCGAACCTGCGTCATCCCCTCTCTCACCCACTTGGTTTGACGAAGACTTCCCCATGCTGATTATTTTCAACAAAATAAAGATGTCTTGACTCTTCATATTCAACTCTTGACACGTCCGCTGTCCGCGGACAAAGGACACTATGCAAGAAATTGGCAATTTATTCAAATGTTCTTGAAAAAATTAGTCATTTTCAAAATAAATACCTTGTGTCACCAGCACGATTGTTACCACCAAACCGTGAGCTCTGAATCTCTACTGTCCCGTTGCAGCGCCGACACAGGTGTTTTCAAGCCACACGAAAGTCTGAACTAGGATTTCGCCGGCTTGCGCCACAAAGGCCGAATCTTAAGGAACACAATATAGGCTGGCTCAAGAATCCATAACACTGGGCGAGTGCCCATAAGGCG
>JALZVU010000163.1 GCA_023301795.1 Granulosicoccus sp. | reverse complement strand
ACGTTGCACTGCTTTGCGCAATCGGGCAATGCCTATAAAGCCGCATTGATGCTCAATTTGTGTGCGGCTGATTGGGAGCCAAAATTTGTAGACTTTTTCAATGGTGCAACACGCACGGATGAATATCGTGCAATCAACGATATGGGCGAGGTTCCCACGCTGGTTGCAAAGAATCTGACGCTCTCACAGTCTGGCGTCATCCTCGATTACCTGGCCGATACGTTTGAACAGTTTGACGCACCGTCGGTGCCAGCGCATCAGGAAGTGCTTCGCTGGATTTTATTCGATAATCACAAGTTGACCGGTAGCATTTCCACGCTAAGATTTATGCGTCAGTTTACCGATCAAGGGGAAAATGACGTTACAGCGTTTTTGCACAAACGTGCCATTGCTGCGTTACGTGTGCTTGAAAATCGAGTGGCCAACTCACCTTTTGTGGTGGGGGATGAGCCCACTATTGCTGATATCTCCTTGTGTGGTTACCTGTTCTGGCCTGAAGAAATCGGCGTTGACTGGGCCGACTTTCCGGCTATTGATGCGTGGTTGGGCCGGATAATAGAACTACCCGGCTGGGTGCATCCTTATGAACTGATGCCCGGACACCCCCTTGCCGGATAACGGCGAATGGCACTTACTTATGCCCGTCATTCCCGCGCAGGCTTAAGCCCGTCATTCCCGCGCAGGCTTAAGCCCGTCATTCCCGCGTAGGCTTAGGCCCGTCATTCCCGCGTAGGCGGGAATCCGTGACGCGACAGATAATCTGCCGCTCAGGATCAGTGTTTACCCAAGACCAGACTGAGCCACATTCTGGGAAAACAGGTGCTGATGAAACCCCCAGCGCTGCCGATAAGGAACTTACTGTCGGTGTTCAACACAAAAATAATGTAATAGTTGGCATCAGTGAACGGCAGTTTGCTTCAGAGCAGTCGATGGATCTGAATTTTTTGGATCTCTGTATGACTGGCCCTGCAATATTTATCGAAACACAATCCGAGGACACCGTACTGTGCGCCTGCCATTAGCCTGTCTTGCAGCCTTAGCCAGCATCAGCAGTTTCCCTGCAGTCTATGCGCAGGCAGAATCCGACTTGCAGGCTCAGTCCATCGTGAACGAACGACCTCTGAGCGCCAGAGTTCTGGGTGGGGGCGATGCTGAGCAGGGCGCGTATCCCGATGTTGTCGCATTGGTATCAAGGGGTCCTCGTTCGCTTGATCAGCGTCTTTTTTGCGGCGGCACCGTGGTATCGGCACGCTGGATACTCACTGCCGCACACTGCGTGACTGATGCGTTCGGCGTGGAGTTTGAGGCCGATGCAGTACAAGTGGTGTCAGGCATTAACGATCTGGTGCAAGACACTCCTGAGGCCGAGCTGGATCTGGTGCGTATTATTATCCATCCTGACTACGACCCTGCCATGCCACTTCCGCCAAACGATCTGGCCTTGCTGGAACTGGTTGGGGATATTACAACGCCTATTGCCAGACTGTTTACGGGCGACACCGAAGACTTTGTCGGTGTGCCAGGTGTTATCGCCGGATGGGGCGCCACAGAATATTCAGACCCGTTCAACGCAGAGTTTCCGACAGCATTGCAGGATGCTGTTGTGCCGTTGGTTTCAAACGAGACCTGCAACGCCCCGGAATCTTACGATGGGTTGATTCTTGACACACACGTGTGTGCAGGATTTGACGATGGCATGGTGGATGCCTGTGCTGGAGACAGTGGAGGGCCATTGTTTATCAGCGTGGATGGCGTTCGGGTCCAGGCCGGGATTACAAGCTTTGGTGTCGGGTGTGGTGAGCCGCTGTTCTTCGGCATTTACACCAATGTTTCGCACTTTATTCCGTGGCTAGCGCAGTATATTGAAGTGCCATTTCAGGCACCCGAGCTTGTGGCTGCGCGTGAAAACGGTGGCACGACATCGGATGGCAGCTTGGATATTGATAGTGACCGGTCAAGCGGAGCGCTCGGTATTTCAAGCGCAATTTTTCTGCTTTTCGGTTTCGCGATGAGACGGTTTATCCGTAGAGAGAATCGCCGCACCCGAACGTTATAGTTCGACCTCATTCCCGCACGTGCCGGAATGAGGCAGTGCGGTCAGTATCAATCACTGATTCATGAATTCAGATTTGATCTGATCAAAGCTGGTATGCCGGATATCCTTACCCTTCACCAGATACACCACGTATTCGCAGATGTTTACTGAGTGATCACCAACGCGCTCCAGTGCTCGTGCACACCAGGTAATCTTGAAAAGCTTTGATACCTGCCGTGGGTCTTCCACCAGATGCGTAGCCAGCAGTCGCTCGAGAGTCTCGTACTCTCGATTAACATCTTCATCACGCTGAGCTATGCGAAGGGCGGCATCCACGTCCATCCGTGCAAACGCATCCAACGAGTCATGCAGCATCGATTTCACCAGTTCGCCCAAGTGCCTTAGCTCTTTACGGTAGCTGGGTAACTCGCTGGACAGCGCGGTAAGGTCGCGGGTGAAGCGCCCCAGTTTTTCAGCTTCATCGCCGATACGCTCAAGGTCGGTAATCACTTTGATGACCGTTACCATCAGTCGCAAATCACTGGCAGCAGGTTGACGTCTGGCAAGCACGTGCGTGCATTCCTCGTCAATTTCTACTTCAAGTTGGTTTATTTCGAAATCCTTATGAGCAACTACATCAGCAAGATCTGCGTCCGCCTCTAGCAGCGCCGTGAGACCGTCAGTGACTTGTTGCTCAACAAGGCCTCCCATCTTCAGAACCTTGTTACGAATATCCTCCAGCTCTTTGTTGAACTGATGAGAGATGTGTTGATCAAGATGCAGCTTGTCCATGAGTGAAGCTCCGCCTAGCCGAATCGGCCGGTTATGTAGTTTTCAGTGAGCTCGTGCTGAGGGTTGGTGAACACCGTGTTGGTGTCTGCCACTTCTACCAGCTTGCCCAGATGAAAGTAGGCTGTTCGCTGTGATACGCGAGCAGCTTGTTGCATGGAATGGGTAACGATGGCAATAGCGTAGTTGTTACGAAGCTCATCAATAAGCTCCTCAATTCGAGCAGTGGCGATGGGGTCCAGTGCCGAGCAAGGCTCATCCATAAGGATAACCTCTGGGCTGACGGCGATAGAGCGGGCGATACACAGACGTTGCTGTTGTCCACCGGATAAACTGGTGCCAGGTGCGTCCAGGCGATCTTTTACCTCGTCAAACAAGCCTGCTTTTTTCAAGCTATCAACAACAATGTCGTCCAGCTCTGCACGATTCGCTGATAGACCGTGAATACGAGGACCATAGGCCACATTGTCGTAGATGGATTTGGCAAACGGATTGGGTTTTTGGAATACCATGCCTACCCGTGCGCGCAGCAACACCGGATCAAGATCAGCGCCGTAAAGATCCTCGCCGTCCAATGTCATGGAGCCTGTCACTTTGCAGGAGGGAATGGTGTCGTTCATGCGGTTAAGGCATCGCAGAAAAGTTGACTTGCCACAGCCCGACGGACCAATCATAGCAATGACTTCATTGTTGCCAATGTCTAGATTGACGTCATAGATGGCCTGCTTTTCACCGTAAAACACGTTGACGTTTTCGGTGCGCATCTTGGCGTTCTCAACCTGCGTCTGACCGACCGTATGCGTGAGATTGTCAAAAGCTTCCTGAGCGGTTTTAGACACTGGTTGACTCTTTTTAGTTTGACCGACGAGTATATCGTCTGTGGTAAGGATAGTTGTTTTTGTCTATGTGCCCACGACGATAAGCACAGCGCTTGAAGATTGTGCGCTACCAGCGCCGCTCGAAGCGTTTACGCAGTAATACCGCCACCGCATTCATAACCACCAGAAAGGCGAGTAGCACCATAATGGCCGCTGAGGTTTTCTCTACAAAAGCGCGTTCTGGACTGTCCGCCCATAGATAAACCTGCACCGGCAACACGGTTGCCGCATCGGTAACTGTTTGCGGAATATCAACAATGAACGCCACCATGCCAATCATCAGTAGCGGCGCGGTTTCACCTAGCGCCTGCGCCAGGCCAATAATAGTGCCTGTAAGAATACCTGGCATGGCCAAGGGCAGAACGTGGTGAGTGACCACTTGTAAGTCTGATGCCCCAAGACCTCTGGCAGCTTCACGAATAGAGGGTGGCACAGCTTTTAACGCTGCGCGGCTGGATATTATGATGGTGGGTAAGGTCATTAAACTCAGCACGATGCCACCAACAAGAGGGGCTGAACGCGGTAAGTGGAAGAAATTGATAAATACAGCCAAGCCTAATAATCCGAATACGATGGATGGCACAGCGGCAAGGTTATTGATATTGACCTCGACAATGTCAGTCCATCTGTTTTGCGGTGCAAATTCCTCAAGATAGATAGCAGCGGCCACTGCTATAGGAAATGACAGGCAAAAGGTGATGAGCAGCGTAAACGCAGAGCCCATGAGTGCTGCGCGAATGCCGGCAAGCTCCGGTTCGCGTGAATCACCGTTTTCAAAGAACGTGGTGTTGAATCGCACGTCCAGCTGGCCATTGTCCTGCAGCTGTTTACCCCAGGCAATTTGCTGGTCGCTCATGCGAGTCACAATGCTATCGGGGTTGCTGAGATCCTCACCGTCCTTGACGATAGCACCCAGCTCATCATCTGCGGGTACCCATAACGATAAGGTGGTGCCTAGCAGCTCAGGGTTCTCGGAGACACGGTCAAACAATTCGTATTCAGCGCCTGTGCTTATCAGCGCGTACAACGCTTTTTTGTCACGTCTGCTGCTGGCATCAGGAAACAGATCGCGCATGGTTTTCTTGATAGCGCCGCCGTAGTTTGCTCCGCGCAGCTCATTAAGCGTAGGAGATTCGCTCACCCCTAGTGTGTCAACGCTTAACTCAACATCCAGCTTGACGAACGTTTGTGTGAACGCAGGCCAGCCTTTGGAAATAATGCTGGTTAACAGGATTACCAGAAAACCCAAGCTTGCGGCGATGGCAAAAATGCCGTAAGCGCGAAAGCGTTTTTCTGCTGCATAACGTTTCTTGAGCGAGCGCCGAACCAGCGAGGTGGTTTCAGGTCGCTCTTTGGACTCGACGTCCGCCTTGCTCTGGGTAACGTTGCTCATTCGTATTGCTCCCGATACTTACGCACCACACTTAGCGCGATGACGTTCAAACACAATGTCACCACAAACAGCATCAAGCCCAAGGCAAATGCTGCCAGGGTCTTGGCCGAATCAAATTCCTGATCACCCGTAAGAAGGGTAACAATCTGCACAGTAACGGTGGTAACCGCCTCTAGCGGATTAGCGGTTATATTAGCCGCAAGACCCGCAGCCATTACCACAATCATGGTTTCACCGATGGCTCTGGAAACCGCCAGCAAAATACCTCCCACAATACCTGGCAAGGCTGCGGGTATGACTACCTGACGTACGGTTTCGGATTTAGTCGCGCCCAACGCGTACGAACCATCACGCATGGCTTGTGGCACCGCCGTGATGACATCATCGGAAAGGGAGGAGACAAACGGAATTATCATAATGCCCATGACCGCCCCCGCGGCAAGCGCGCTCTCGGAGGAGACACTTAAACCGATCGAGTCACCCAGTCCTCGCAAAGCAGGCGCCACGGTGAGGGCAGCAAAGAATCCGTATACAACGGTCGGGATGCCAGCCAGAATTTCCAGCAGTGGTTTGACCACATTGCGCACCGGGCGCGATGCATATTCGGCCAGATAAATCGCTGACATTAGCCCGAAGGGCACAGCGACAATCATGGCGATGAACGATATGAGCAAGGTACCCACAAACAAAGGTACGGCACCGAATGCGCCTGATGAGCCAACCTGATCTACACGTATAGCGGTTTGCGGACTCCATTTTGTGCCGGTGACAAAATCGATGATGTTCACTTGCTGGAAAAAGCGAATGGATTCGAACAGCACTGAGAGCACGATGCCCAGTGTCGTCAGGATGGCAAGTGAGGCACAGCTTATTAAAAAGATTCGCACCACTCGCTCAACCTTGAGCCTTGCGCGCGTGTCGGGCTTGATGCGCTTGAGCGCTAATGCAGCACCTGCCAGGGCTGCACTGAGTGCCAGCACCATCAAAGCCCATGAGCTGGTCTGCTGTAAGCCTGCCAGTCGTTTCGCTGC
>JALZVU010000162.1 GCA_023301795.1 Granulosicoccus sp. | reverse complement strand
AGATTTCCATTCTGTCCTTCACTAGCGCAGCCATACGAATTGACCACTCCCTGTACACCTCGGGACCCGGGTGGAAGCCATCTGCCGACATCAGCTTTATATCGTTTGCAAACCCCATGTCGTGAAACTGGCAGTCAGTTTCTGGCTCTAGTTCATTCTCAAGCGCTAACGAGAACTGCGAAGCCTTGGCGCCCATATACCAGCGCAACGGCTGAGGTAAGGCGGGGAACTTGCCCATAAGCGGCAAACCATTAACGATAATGTGTTTTGTATGGAATTGATCTCTCAGAACAGTACGCAGCTGACGTTGAGACGCTAACCATTGGGTAAGGCCTTTACGGGATGTAACATCATTGACACCAAGACACACAACCACAACATCGTAGTGCGCAGCAGGCTGTTTCGCCAAATGTAGCAATGTGTCAGCCGTGGTAGCTCCCGTTTTCGCAATAAGTTTCCATTCCACCTGAGCGTTGCTGGAGAGACTCTCAACCAGTCCGCCCAACAACGCGTCATGTTGAGTGGCTGCGCCCACACCAGCCGCAGACGAATCGCCGACTATCAGCAAACGAATGAGCGGCCCTTGCCCGGTAATCCCCTCGCGATGACCATCAGCTTCTGGCAACGAAATGGTATTACGCCGAGCGTACTTGCCTTGCAAATACAACACGGGGGCAAGAAATGGCGTGGCTGTTATGTATCCCATAGGAAAATGGCAGAATATCAGGTGTGGACATCTCCTAATTATTCACCAGATTGAGCTATATTTCCAGCACTCTAACCCCTTTCGCACCTCGGAACGCATCTTTGCGCTCTCGCGACAGGACTCGTCGGTCAAGTCTGGTGCAAGGCTAGACAATAAATTCTTCGTTAGCAGTGGATTATGTGAAGATCTCGCAAAGAACATCGCCCTGCACAATATGGAAAACCGGTTCTAAGCAGCCTTGGGGTTATCATCCACAATACCTATGTGTTCGCTTGCTGAACCGTCATTTTCAGCTTTATGATTGAGTTCTTTTTGAACGTACATTTTATTGTCAGCATCGCGTAGCGCTTCAGCTATCGAGACACCACTACTCGCAGTTGACAAACCAATACTACAACCTATGGAGTGTTCACCCTCCTTAGTGACAAAAGAGCTGCTAAAAACTTCCTGTATTTTTGCGATCTCTTTTTCAGCGTCTATTTGACTCATGCCTGGCAAGATAGCAACGAATTCATCGCCACCCCAGCGAATCAGAGTGGAATTTTTATTCAGCACTTTTACAAGAGCGTTTGAAACCATGATTAATATCTGATCACCGGCTGCATGACCATAGGTATCGTTCACACCCTTAAAACCGTCCAGGTCCATAAAGAGCACTGACGAGCATTCTAACGCTGTATTCTGATCAAGCTCAGCTATCAATTGATTAGCGTGCTTACGATTATTCAGACCGGTCAGCTCGTCGTGTGTCGCCTGAAACAATAGCTTCTCTTCAATCGTGCCACGTAGTTCAATATCGACTGCGAGGGCCTTTGCCAATGTATCAATACTGCGAGAAACATTGCCTATTTCATCCCCGGATACATCACCAATCTTGTCATTCAGATTGCCAGCCGCAATGCTCTGTGCAGCGCGCGCCGTATTCTGCAGTCTGGTACCAAGCGGTCGTAGAAACACTGCCCAACCCAGTAGGGCTATGGCCGACACAATTAAACCGGTAATGGCAACTATTTTTTTGACCTCAACGACTGGCTCAAACGCTTCTGCCGCATCGATTTTTACTACTAACCCCCACCCTGTATCAGCCAGAGTCTCTATCGCCAATATTGAATCAACAGCTCGATAATCTGGTGAGCGTACCAATCGCCCTCCCGGCGACTCCAATGACCAATTGATTGGCAGATTCTTAGACTTAGGGACAACTTTGTTAAATGCTCCCTGACGTGCGAATCGTAATAGCGTAATAAACTCTGCACTGCCTTCTAGATTTGGCTGTGCAATGTGCGACTCGCTAGTTTCTCCAAACCCTTCATGCGCAACGACTAGATCCACAATAGGACCCAACCGACTCTCTATTACTATGGCACCCACTACATTATTTGCGTGCACGACAGGAGCTACAATGCCGACGCGCTCATCGCCCTCAACCACTCTAAAAGCATTTCCGAACAGTATTTTCGATTCTCTGATGGATTGCTCAACGATATCGGCCTGATAGGGTTTCCAGCCGAACCCCTCGGTCTGGCCCACTACTTTGCCAAGCCGATCTCTTATACTGATATCTAGTACTTCCGATCCAACCAGATTGGTTTTTTGCAAAAGCCTAACCGCTAGCTCTTGCAGTGGCATAGCGCTACTGGCATCCATCAAGGAAAATCCGTCAATTCCACCTATTAACTTCTGCTCTTCCAGACCATCGCGTCGATAGCGATCTAAATCAGACAGAAATTGCCGGACATGTTGTCCAACGGCTAATGTGCGGACATCACGTCGATAGTCGTCAAGTGCATCTGTAATTCGCGCAGCTTCCAGGCGACGCGCATTCATTAGATCTTTCTGAATTCGGTCGGTCAAACGTAAGTCGATTATGTTAACTGCGACCATACTGGCAATAGCAATCGGAAAAATGACCACGCACAGCCAGATCACCATCTTGGTCTGTACTCCAAGAAGGTTGAATGGTAGGAGCATATTTTCGATCAACCGACGCATACCACGGTAACGGCAGGCATTTGAAATGTGTTAGCGTCTTCGAGAGTGAAAACCCACCGACTTCTCGTTTTACATGCGCTACGAGCCAGGACTATTCATGAAGTACGGAAGGTCGGCCCCGACGAACCCATTTTCTGTAGTGGATTCTGTGAAGGAGCCAAAGTACTGGCAAGGGCTTGGGCGGTCGACATTACTTTTGAAGGCCAAATTGTGGGCGCAGCGAGGTTATAACCCCAGTGCATTGCCGGTAGAGGGCATTGCCGGTAGAGCGCATTGAAGCCATATGTAAAGCCAAGCCTGACCGATCTAAGGAGTGCAGCTGGACATACGCAAGTGTATTTGTATACTGGCAGATTGTAACAAACCAATCCCGTGTTTCTGATATCCATGCCCTTAGACAACCAGCCCGTGGAATACATCAAGCGCACACGTCGCTACTATCAGGCATTGGGTTACACCCAGCCTTACCAATGGGCACACTTTGAATCCGTGCCATTCACGCTCCCTACCAAGCCTCTATCCGAATGCACAGTGGGCATCGTCAGCACGGCTGCCCCGTATGATCCTGACAAAGGGGATCAAGGCCCGGGCGCCGCATACAATGCATCTGCAAAGTTCTACTCCGTATATCGCGTGCCTATAATCCCAAAGCCTGATTTACGAATATCGCATATTGCCATTGATCGTGATCATACAACTGCCGAAGATCCTGGCAGCTATTTGCCACTTGCAGCCATGGAGATAGCATTGCAGCAGGGCAACATTGGTCATCTGGCACAACATGTCTATGGGCTGCCCACCAATAGATCCCAAAACCGGACTCTACAAAACGATTGTCAGGAGTTACTGACACTGATCAAAAAAGACGGCGTTGACATCGCTGTACTGGTGCCCAACTGCCCTGTATGTCATCAGTCTGTATCGCTAGCAGCTCGAACACTCGAACAAGCAGGAGTTCTTACCGTCATCATGGGCTGCGCAAAAGATATTGTCGAA
>JALZVU010000161.1 GCA_023301795.1 Granulosicoccus sp. | reverse complement strand
ATAATCAAATGATCCAGCACCCGCACATCAATCAACGCCAATGCATCCACCAACTTCCTCGTCAGCCGCACATCAGTATCACTCGGCTCAGCCACCCCACTTGGATGATTGTGAGCAAAAATGACAGCCGCCGCGTTCAACTTTAAACACAGCTTAAGCACCTCGCGCGGATACACTGCAGCACTATCAATAGTGCCGGTAAAAAGCTCTCGGTATTCTATAACCCGATGCCGGTTATCCAGAAACAATCCACTGAACACTTCATGCCCAAGCCCTGTCAGATGCAACGACAGATAGTGCCGCACCTGCTCAGGTGAGCTGAGTACATCGCCGTGCATGATAGTTTCACAAACGTGGCGTCGTGACACCTCTAATGCTGCTTGCAGTGCGGCGTAACGCGCCTGGCCCAAGCCCGGACTTTTACAGAACACCTGCTGCTCGGCATTGAGCACAGCGCCCAGTGAACCAAAACTCTTTAATGTGTCGCGGGCCACTTCAACGGCGCTCTTGCCCGCCATACCTGTTTGCAGAAAAATAGCGAGTAGCTCAGCATCACTTAAGGCTGCGGCACCGAACCGAAGCAGTTTTTCACGCGGGCGTTCGGCCTGCGGCCAGTCTTTAATAGTCATGATCAGCATCCGTGCGATCGAAAAGTTAAGTGATGAGTAAAGCATGAAAGACCCAACAAATGATCACCCGTGATCAACTCGACTGCTCGTTCTGTGACACTCAAAGCAACTTTACAGACCAGAATTCCCATACCGATAAACTGTCAGGTTTTAAAACCGTGTGCGTTGTTAAAGCAAGTGCATGGAAAACAAAAAAATGACATCAACAACACCACTGACAATACAACGGGTACACCTCTGGGCAACATTATGTGTGACGCTTTCGCTTGCTGTCAGCGGATGCGGTGTCGGACCCAAGATGGGGCCTTTTGAAGCGCATGCACCTCGTGGCCTGTTACTCGATAAAACAAGGTTCAGTGCAGCGGTGGTACCAACTCTGACCATAGCCGCAAGTCGACAACTGACAAAAAGGCTGGATGTCGGTGTTGCGCAAGAGGGCATTGTCTCCAACGCTTGGCTAAAATACCGCGTTGTAGACAACCCGAGCGGCCTGGCCATTGCCGGCACCCTGGGCGCATTCCGCGGCGACAGCAACTTCAACGCCACCGGCGCCCATGCCGGCGCTATTGTCAGCTATCGATTCGACCCGTTGACTATTTCGCTGGCGGCACGCAAACACACCACAGACTATGAGCCTGGCTCTATTGACGATGACAATAACGGGCATTTGGGATTCCCAAGGCTCACCACAGACAGCCTCGAACAATATCACTCCGTTGATCTTGTTCTAACGATTCGCCCTCGTTTTAACGTCTCCTTTCATGCTGGTATCCGGTGTGCTGACGATAAACAGACCGATTTCATTGAAGGTATTGGTTATGACGTAGAAACCGGGTGCCTACCGATATTTGCAGTTTCGATATAGAACACAGATTCCCGTGTTGAGCAGAACACTTGTGGCAGCTGACAAACTGATAACATTGACGCATGTCTGCACTCAACAAGAAGAACATCCTGCTCGGCGTCTGCGGTGGAATCGCCGCCTACAAAAGCGCTATTCTCGCCAGGCGACTCATTGATGCGGGCGCACAGGTCAGAGTGGTGATGACCAGTGGCGCTCAAGCCTTTGTGCAACCCATGACCTTCCAGGCGCTAACAGGTAATCCGGTGCACACCAGCTTGCTGGATACAGAAGCCGAGGCCGCTATGGGTCATATTGAGCTCGCACGTTGGGCTGACATCATTCTGATAGCGCCAGCCACAGCCAACACACTGGCGCGACTGGCACACGGGTTTGCCGATGATCTACTCAGCACGGTTTGTCTGGCCAGCGAGGCACCACTTTTTATTGCGCCTGCCATGAACCGTCTTATGTGGGCACATGCTGCCACGCTAAGTAACTGTAAAACCCTGAATGACCGTGGGGCAAGCTTCATTGGCCCAGCGGAAGGTATTCAAGCCTGCGGTGAGACAGGTGCCGGGCGGCTACTGGAGCCTGAAGACATTCGTGACCAGCTTGCCACACTGCTCCAAAGCAACGCTGCAATTACCACCTCAAATGAACAAACCACTCAGACACTCGCCGGCAAGCACGTTCTTGTCACCGCCGGCCCCACGCGCGAGGCCATTGATCCAGTCAGGTACATCAGTAATCACAGCTCAGGGAAAATGGGCTTTGCCATTGCCGAAGCTGCAGTATCGATGGGTGCGCGCGTCACGTTGGTTGCGGGCCCGGTATCACTAAGCGCCAGTGACACCATCCAGCGCATTGATGTGGTATCCGCCGAGCAGATGCTGGATGCGGTCATGCAAGTGGCCGGGAACTGCGATGTGTTCATCTCCGTGGCCGCAGTCTCAGACTATCGCCTGGAAGAGATTAAGGAACAAAAAATTAAGAAGAACGACGAGCAAATGCAGCTTACGCTCATAAAGAACCCTGACATTCTCAAACAAGTCTCCAGCAGAGAAGATCGACCTTTTTGTGTCGGATTTGCCGCTGAAACTGAAAACGTGGAAGCCCATGCCCGTGGCAAGCTTGTCCGCAAGCAACTGGACATGATTGCCGCCAACCAAGTTGCCCAGCCAGATAATCCAGTGTTTGGCAGTGACACCAACGCACTGGATGTGTATTGGCCTGCCAACGATGGACATCAGGCTATTCCTGCCAGCAGCAAAACACACGTGGCACAAGCCTTACTCACTATTATTGCTTCACAACTGGGCAAAAAGCCTGAAGGCTCGCAAGGATGAAAAGCATTGACTACACGGTAGTTGACCCTCGCATCGGGGACACCATTGCATTACCCCACTATGCCAGCGAAGGTTCTGCAGGGCTTGATCTACGCGCCTGTGTCAGCGACACCTTAACGCTTGATCCGGGGCAAACCCTTCTCATTCCTACGGGTATTTGCATTCATATTAGTGACCCGGGTTATGCAGGCATGATTCTGCCGCGCTCCGGACTTGGACATAAACACGGCATTGTTCTGGGCAACCTGGTGGGCCTGATCGACTCGGACTACCAGGGGCAGTTATTTGTCTCCTGCTGGAACCGCGGTAACGAATCCTTTGACATTGAGGTGGGCACTCGAATAGCCCAGCTGGTCATCGTACCCGTGGCACAGGTGACGTTTAACCGCGTGGAGCAATTTTCAGACAGTGAGCGTGGTGAAGGTGGTTTCGGCTCTACTGGCAAAAACTAGCCATCGCTGGCAACCGCACTCTTCGCGAAGCGCAGTTGGTTCAGGCTGGTATTCGCACTCTTCACGCTGCAATCAAACGCTGACAACCACGGCTGCTACCTGCCATCAGCAAAAGGGCACAAACACATAGGCACGTAACCAATGCAGACAAATCCGCCTGACAGCTGAACAGGAAGGCTAGCTGCGGTAAAGTGTGTTCCGTATTCCTCATCTGAACAGCGGTACTCCGAATCATGGCTATTTCTCCCGATATTTTCCGCGCTTATGACATTCGTGGCGTTGTTACCGACAAGCTGACGCCTGAGGCGGTTGAGCACATTGGTCAGGCATTTGGCACCGAATGCGTGGAGCGTGATATTCCAACGGTCGTAGTGGCGCGCGATGGACGCTTGTCGGGTCCGGATCTCATTGCAGCGCTAAGCCGCGGGATTCAGAGCACCGGTGTCAATGTCATCAGTATCGGCATGGTCCCCACCCCGGTTCTGTATTTTGCCACCTTCCATCTGGGTACCGGTACAGGGATCATGGTGACAGGCTCCCACAACCCGCCAGAATACAATGGCCTCAAAATGGTTATGGACAGCGATGCTCTGTTTGGTGCTGGCATCACCGCCCTGTACACGCGTCTTGTTGAAGGCAACGTGGTCAGCCATGAGGCGGGCAATTTTGAAGAACAGGATATCCTTCAGGATTACCTTGATCGCATCACAGGTGATGTAAAACTGGCAAGACCCATGAGTATTGCCTACGACTGTGGCAACGGCGTGGCAGGAGCTGCAGCACCACAACTGTTTGACGCCCTGGGATGCAAAACCGACTCTCTGTTCACTGAGGTGGACGGCACATTCCCTAACCATCATCCAGACCCCGCCAAACTTGAAAATCTGGAAGATTTAATCTCACTGGTAAAAGAGAAGAAACATGAAGTGGGTTTAGCGTTCGATGGTGACGGTGATCGTGTTGGTGTTGTTGATGACTTAGGCAACGTGATCTGGCCTGATAGACAAATGGTGCTTTTTGCACAGGATGTTCTTGAGAGAAATCCCGGCGCACGTATTATCTATGATGTTAAATGCTCCAAAATTCTTCCCGCAGCCATAACGGCTGCTGGTGGCGTGCCTGACATGTGGAAAACTGGCCACTCTTTTATCAAAGCCCGCATCAAAGAAACCGGTGCACAGCTGGGTGGTGAAATGAGTGGTCACATGTTCTTCAAGGAACGTTGGTACGGGTTTGATGATGCGCTGTACGCGGCTGCCAGATTGCTGGAAATTCTCTCGAAAACCGACCGCAAAGCCAGCGACATTTTTGGTGAAATCCCTAATAGCATTAATACACCCGAACTCAATGTTGTGCTTGATCAAGATGGTGCACAGCATGCGTTTATAGAAAAATTCATCGCTCAAAGCACATTTGATGGTGCAACTCTCACCACCATAGACGGCGTGCGTGCAGACTACCCTGATGGATGGGGACTGGTACGCGCATCCAACACAACACCATCGCTGGTTATCCGCTTTGAAGCAGATACCGATGAGGCCATGCAGAGAATCCAGAACGAATTTCGCAACAGCATGCAAGCCGTTGACAGCAGCATTGTCCCGCCGTTCTAGTCCGTGCCAGATGTATCGCATCACCGATCATGCAGAACTTGCACGGTCGTTGATTCGGCGCAACCGCCTCCTATCACCCACTTCGCTTTACCTATCCAGCCAATCGCATGAACGACTCAACCAACAACGACGCCCAACAGGCTGCACGCATCCTGAATGAGGCTTTGCCTTATCTTCAGCGCTACAGCGGTCAGACGGTTGTTATCAAGTATGGCGGTAACGCCATGACTGATGAAAAGCTCAAGCGATCATTTGCACAGAACGTTGTCATGATGAAACAAGTGGGCATTAATCCTGTGGTGGTACACGGTGGCGGCCCACAGATTGGCCAGATGCTTGAGCGCCTGGCCATCGAGAGCGAGTTTATTGATGGCATGCGTGTCACCGACGTACACACCATGGAAGTGGTTGAAATGGTGCTCGGCGGTCTGGTCAATAAAAGTGTTGTGTCACTGTTGAATCAGGTGGGCGGAAAAGCCATTGGTCTGACCGGCAAGGATGCAGACCTGATCGAGGCTAGCCCCATGAAACTACCCGGCAAGCCGGATGTATCATTGGGCTACGTTGGCGAGGTGGACGGTGTCAATATTGATATATTGAACGAGCTTCTGGCCAGTGGCACCATTCCCGTCATTGCTCCGATTGGTACCGACAAGTCGGGAGCTAGCTACAACATAAATGCAGATCTTGTGGCAAGTGCGATTGCCATCGCGCTCAATGCATCGCGCCTGCTACTGCTCACTAACACACCAGGCATTCTCGATCATAACGGCGAGCTTCTTACAGGCCTGACCCCCACAGACATCACCAATCTGATCAATAACGGCACACTACACGGCGGCATGCTACCCAAGGTGCAATGCTCTGTGGATGCCGTTGCGGCAGGGGTCAGCAGCGTGGTCATTATTGACGGACGGGTTGAGCACGCGTTGTTTTTGGAATTGTTTACCGATCAAGGTATTGGCACCCTGATTCACGATGGCACCCTGAGCGCTAACTAACGGCTCTGGCTTAGAGCATTCTTGAAACGCGCAATCCTTTCACCAGATCATGTGTTCGTAGTGGATTTAGCGAAGGTGCGGAATACGAGCTGTATTTCTGACTGAGGGGGATTCGCTAAGGATGAAAGGGATGCGGCAAGAAGAAATCACCTACCAGCTCCACGCGTTGGTAGCCACGATCAGTGAACGTGTTGCCTGCTATCTGGAGCGCCGGGGGCGCCCGGCTAGGGGCGCAAGGCTAGTGGCGTCCCCGGATAGCCATGGGACCTCATGCGGGGCGCAAAGTGCTCACCACCTGCGCGGCCCGTTACCCTTGGAAGAGGATGACTTCGGCACTGATCAGCTTGGCAGGATCGCGAGGTCAACGATGCCAAGCCTGAGCATATAATATTGAGCGTCATGGCAATGATCGCGTGCTCATTGCATCCTACATAGCTGCCTGCACTAGCCAACGTTACAAAGATGTCGTGATTTATATTTATTTTTGCAAGAATGGTACTTACTTAACGGATAATGCGCTAGGTAATGTAAGCTTCCCATTGACATAATATTGACCGCAACAGCTCTTATGGAAGACCAGCTGATTTCGTCATTGGCACTGATCAGTCTAACTGTGGGTGTCGGTGTCGCATTATTTCGATTGACCGCCTTGCGCCTGCACATTGTTGATGTGCCAAATTCGCGCTCAATGCACCACCTGCCTACGCCGCGTGGAGGAGGCATGGTGGTGGTGGTTGTGTGGGTGATTGCCTGCACTATCGGCGCATACCAAGGCGCTGGTTTATTGCCAATATTACTGATTTTACTGGCGATCAGCACAGTATCGATTGTTGGAGCGTTTGATGATTTCTACTCCATAGGCATTAAATTCAGACTGAGCATTCAGTTTCTCATGGCCCTCCTGGCAGTGTTCTCAGAAGGCATGATCGACATAACATTCGGTCCCACCGTCATATTGGAGTCCGGCATAATTTTAAACGGCCTCACTGTTATTGGGCTGGTGTGGCTGCTCAATTTGTTCAACTTCATGGACGGTACTGATGGGCTGGCTGCCTGTGAGAGTCTATTCATAGCCATCGCTGGCGGCAGTTTTTTGTTCTGGATCGGTGATGTGGTGACAGCTCGATGGTTGTTCTACCTAGTCGCTTGCATGTTGGGTTTCCTCGTATGGAATTTTCCGCCAGCCAGAGTATTTATGGGGGATTCTGGCAGTTCATTCCTAGGCTTCTTCTTTGGGATTGTGGCTATAACCACCCACAACACTGGCTCAGCCACAATATGGTTCTGGCTGATTCTCATGGGTGTTTTCATCGTCGATGCCACTTTCACCTTATTGCGAAGGTTCCTTAGGGGTGAGCGGGTCTATGAGGCGCACAAAACTCATGCCTTCCAACGAGTAGCCAGCCGCTATAAGTCCCACCTCACTGTGATGCTAGCCACAATTACTTTTAATATATTGTGGTTGTTGCCTATGGCATTGCTTAGCCAATGGCATCGGGATTGGGGTTTTCTGCTGTGCGTGGTAGCCTACACCCCGCTGGTTTGGCTAGTCCACAAATCTGGCGCTGGAACTCGCGACTGAATAGCTGTTTATGCGACAGCAATGGCCCACGTCATGCACGATACTGCTGGTACGTGTTGAGTAGTTTGAACTGCACTTCATATATTGGCTCTTTCCTTGAAAATACTACTTTTAACGCATTATTTCCCGCCTGAGGTGGGTGCCCCACAGGCTCGCTTGTCTGATTTCGCTCGCTACTGGTCGAATGTGGGTCACCGTGTAGAGGTGCTGACGGGAGTGCCTAATCACCCTACGGGCGTTGTGCACCCGGGCTACGAAAAATTGTTCTGTCGAGCAGAAACTGTGGGCGGTTACCGGGTCATTCGCACGGCGATTTACACAACTGCCAACGAAGGTTTTGTTAAAAAAACGCTTGGCCACTTGTCCTTTATGGCCTCAGCCCTACTAATTGGTTCTTGGCGTACCTCCAGGGCTGATGTCATCGTGGTCAGCTCACCGCAGTTCTTCGCGATATTTTCCGCCTGGATCCTTGCTCGGCTGACAGGCGCAAAATTTGTACTTGAGGTTAGAGACTTATGGCCAGGCATCTTTGTTGAGCTGGGGGTTCTGAAAACACCTTGGATTATTTATTTGCTGGAAAGGCTAGAGCTGTTTTTGTACCGCCGGGCAGACCATATTGTCGTTGTCACAAATGGCTTTAAGGACAATATCGTGGGGCGCAATATACCGGCGCAAAAAGTGACCACGATTACAAATGGTGTGGATATCGAACAATTCTCACCCATCAGCGCGAGCCTAGATATTCGCAAAAAATGTGGTGCTGTAGACGGTCAGACACTGATTCTATACATCGGTGCTCATGGCATCTCTCAGGGGCTTGATGTCATTTTAGACACAGCACTGAGCGAGCGAGAGAATCCGAATCTGCGATTCTGTTTAGTGGGCAATGGCGCCCGTAAGACAGCTTTGCTGGAACGTGCCAAAAGCCTGGGGTTAAGCAATTTGGTGATGTTGGACAGTATTCCAAAAACCGATGTCAATGCGTATATCGCCGCGGCGGACATTGCGTTGGTGACATTGCGAGATATTCCAGGCTTCGATACCTTTATTCCATCAAAACTGTTCGAACTGATGGGGGCTGGGGTGCCTGTGATCGCAGCTGTTCGTGGCGAATCTGCCGACATCGCTTCTGCTGCCGGATCTTTGGTTGTCCCACCCGAGGATGCGAGCGCCATGGCATCAGCCATACAATCACTGGCCAACAATCCAACGAGGTGTCAGCAGATCATCGACCAGCAACGTCAATACGTGGAGAAACACTTTAATCGCGAAACTCTGGCAGGGGGCTATCTCGCATTGTTGCAAAGTGTGTGTTCTAAACCATGAGGCGCGTACTGGTCACAGGCGGCAGTGGTTTCACCGGCAAAGAGGTCATTCGGTGTCTGCACGATTCTGGTCAGCTTCCCATAGCGCTGGCGCGATCAACGGCATCGGCAAACTTAACGAAGAGTCTGGGTGCATCCGTTGTCATGGGAGATCTGGATGATGATGAAGGTCTGTCTAGGGCATTTGTAGAAGCAGAAGCTGATGCATTAATCAATATCGCATCCCTAGGTTTTGGTCAAGCTCCAGCAATTATCCGCGCAGCCGAAAAGGCTGGAATCAACCGCTGTGTCTTTGTATCGACAACGGGCATCTTCACTCGCCTCAATCCAGCTTCAAAAGCCATCCGGCTGGACGCAGAGTCATCGATTGAAAATAGCAACCTGGCCTGGACCATCATCCGCCCCACGATGATCTACGGTCTGCCCGGTGATCGGAATATGGAAAGGTTATTGAAACTGCTCAAGAAAACGCCCATTGTGCCCTTGCCCAATGGCGGTCGTTTTTTGCAACAACCGGTGCATGTGCAGGATCTTGCGGCTGCATTGGCACGCACGGTGTCTGTAGAGCAAGCCATCGGGCAAGCATACAATCTGTCCGGTGCCGAGGCACTCTCACTGCGATCAATCGTTCAACAGGCAGCTGTAGCGGTAAGCAAACGCCCGGTTCTGGTCCATGTCCCCCTGCAGCCTGTCCGGATGATGGTAGGTTTTCTGGAGAAAATCATGTCATCCCCTATGTTGAAGGTGGAGCAAATTGATCGACTGGAGGAGGATAAAGCCTTTGACCATACAGCTGCTGCTCGCGATCTGGATTTCAACCCTAGGACGTTTCAGGATGGAATTACTGGTGAAGCGGACTTGTTGCTGGATAAAGGTTGAGACTTCGCTGGCCATAGTCCTAGGGCTTCTGAGGGATTTTTGGTAACCAATGTATTTGCATACACGCTTTGCTACCAAGCTGCTCAATACATAGTTTTTTAGTGTTGCGGATTTTCGTAAAAGCCGGGTGCCAAGTAGATTCTACAAGGCTGGGGATGCCCATTTTCACTGTAATCGTGACTAGATCTCCCGAGAGGAGTTTCAGGTATGCGGTGTTACCTTGTAGTGAAATAGAGACGTCTGGGTGGATGAGATAATGAGCGACAGCTGTTTTATAGATACCAGAAATATCGTCAGAAATATCAATGCTTCTCTTTGCTATGCTCCAGGTGCGCCGGTGAATACAATTATTCCCATGGCTCCTGTAACCATCGTGCTCCCCCGTAATAACAATCTCACCACTGCTCGTATCCTGCATCTCTATGGTCTTGCTGGCTATCGACGCACGTTGAGCAACTCTGAATCCACTCCATACATGGCTTGAATCAGACGAATTAACGCAAACCGTATTATGTGCATCTGTGCCGCGTTGTCTGAGACGCTCTTGACTGACGCCATATTCAGAAATACCGCTGTTAACGAACACCCGTTGCTGATGCAGAGACAGCTCAAACGATAAAGTGTCTGCATGTGAATGCGCCGTTAGATACGCGGGGCCGATCTCTCCGATATCCATGGCGCAATAGGCTTCATCATTCTTGTACACCACATAACCAGAGCTCTCGCCATGCCAGAGTCGCTCAGTACTGAGGCTGTGATGTATACCGAGACGCTCAGCATAGAATGTCAGTGCCTCATAGGTAGGCGCGATAAAAAGGGTGGCGTCGTTGAAGAAGGTAATATCGTCATCAGGATGAACCATATGACCCAGCCAAACGAGCATTTTTTGCGTCCGGTTTTCCAGTCGTTGAGTGAAATCCGATGAGAATAATTCTGGATAGGATAATGTCAAAGAGAGAATATCCAGTAGGTCTTCCAGAAAAATGCAGTGATACATTGGCGACAGCTCAAAATTACCGCCGTCATCAAGTACTTGTTCATCTAATTCTTTAAGTACAATTTTTTCCGCTAATTTGCGCAGCCTGTCAGCCTCGTCGCCTTCGAAATAGGAGCCTGCAAACAGGAGTGCTTTCGCGTTAACAAAGAGATGGTTACCTTGTATATGGTGTTCAATACGTCGGCTCAAGAACAGCGTTTGTTGATAAAGACTGTTTTGCCAGCTGCGTTTTGGTTCTGCGACTCTGGACATAAAACGTGTCCAGTTAACGATTCGCAAGGATAAGGGATAGGGTTCCCAACCATTTCCAGTTGGGGCTGGATTGTCATCTATCCAACGGTCGATAAGTGCGGCGTGCGTATGTTGGTCTACCTCGGGAGGTGTTGAATTTAAATCATCAAAATAGTGAATATTGAATAGAAGTAATTTGCTGCATTTACTGTCATTCCAGCTAGACGGTGCATTTACTGTTAGCTTGTCGCCCAGCACATGAAAGGTTGACGGGGCGGTTAGAGTTGATTGTCGGCTGGCTCCCGGTCCTATTTTTCGTGCATGACGTCGCAGACCGGAGGATTCGATTGTTGATGGTTTCGGCTTATAGAGTTTGAACCAAATTCGACCATAGATCTGGACTGGCTTCAGAAACTTTATGGTGTTCCAAAGGCGTAATATTTTTTTCATATTGAAGGTTTTGTGGTCCGAATCGCTCCAGATACCGACAATGAGTCGATATACAGCGTCTTGACATAGCCTGCATTATACCGAAGCGATAATGGAGGAAGTCATTCATTTTCCACTCAGATAATGTCATCAGGCAGCAGCGTGAAAATCTGATAATCGCACAGCTTTGTGCGCATTTTCTTGTACTACGGGTAAATGTTAGTCTCTTGTCGGTGTTAAAATTGGTGACTGCGAATGCGTACTAACTAGAACGACGCAAATCAAACGCTTTTCGATCAGCCTGCTTAGGCTGAACGATTTCCTCACCAGAAACTTGGTGATTTGTCTGTTGGTAAATAGCAGGAATATTTGTGACCACAGTTGATCAACCCATCCGTATCTTGCTTTTCGGTCCGCTACCCATAGCGGGTGATCATGTTGGCGGCGCAAAGGCTGCATTTGTGCAGATGGTGAGTGATATAGAAGATCTTGATTGGGTGGAGACAGACGTAGTTAACTTGTCTAGAGCGTTAAAATCTGCAGGACGTATACGCCGTGTGTATCTGAATCTACAGGGCTTGTTCAAAACAGTTGTGAATACGTTGTTACGTGGCCATGCATCAGATGTCTGGGCGTTAAATGTATCGCCTGTTGGGTCATTTACACTGTTACCAATAATGGCAACACTGGCAACGTTATACCGGAAACCGCTGATCGTTAGGATGTTTGGTGGTAGCTTCCATGACGACTATTCAAGCCTCAATAAGCTGCAACGCTCGTTATACAAACAAGCTTTCCGTTCGTGCAATTTGGTGACGATGGAAACAAGAAAACTGATGAATGATCTTTCGGATTTTCAAAATTTGCAGTGGCTTCCCAATACACGTAATAATCAACTGCCGCTGATCGTTAAGTCTGATTGTAAGAAGTTTATCTTCCTCAGTCAGATCAGAAAGGAAAAAGGCGTGCGTGAAATAATACGTGCCATGAGTTTAGTAGCGAGCGATGTATCCGTGGATTTTTACGGATCGATTTTTGATAGAGAACTGGTTGGTAGTATTGAACAAACACCTGGGCTTGCATATTGCGGTGAGCTGCCACCTGAGCAGGTATACCAGGCCTTAAGCCAGTATGATGCGCTGCTGCTGCCCACCTATTGGCAAGGGGAAGGGTTGCCAGGCGTCATTGTGGAAGCATTTCAAAGCGGAATTCCAGTTATCGCTAGCGACTGGAGACAAATTCCGGAATTAGTTGAACACGGTTATAATGGTTTGCTTGTAAAGTCAGAGGATGATAAGTCATTGGCTGAAGCGATTGACGCTCTGGCAGGCTCCAGCGAATTTTATGCTCAGCTGTGCGCCAATGCAGGAACAAGTGGTGAACAATACAGAAGTAAACCATGGAATGAAAAATTCTGTGCCTGGTGTGCCAGAGCACAATACTGAAATCGATATTGAATGCCCATTGGATCAATCAGAGTAATGCTTAGAGATGCGCTATGTGCGGCATAGCAGGTTGGGTAAGTTATAGCCAGGCGATCGACAAAAACACACTCCTCAGCATGCGGGATGTACTTTCGCACCGGGGGCCGGACGGCAAAAACATCTGGCTGAATAAAGGTGAGAGGGTGGGTTTTGCACACAGACGCCTTTCCATCATCGATTTGTCCGAGACTGCAAACCAGCCCATGAGTGATATCAGCGGGCAGTTCACCATCGTGTTTAACGGTGAAATCTACAACCACCGACAGCTCAGGCAGGAGCTGGAACAGCAAGGAATTCGTTTCAAAACACACCATTCCGACACGGAGGTTTTGCTCAACGGATATATAGCTTGGGGTATTGACAAATTACTTAAAAAAATCATCGGTATGTTTGCCTTTGCGATATACGATGGCCACTCTCATCAGGTCACTCTGGTTCGAGATCGCGTTGGCATCAAGCCACTGTACTTTGCAAAGGTGCCTGACGGATTTGTATTCGCTTCAGAACTCAAGGCATTGCTTGTGCATCCGGCTATTCGTGCTGAGTTAAACCAGGACACATTGGGCAGTCATTTAACGTTTAGATCACTTCCATCACCAAACACGCTCTTCAAAAACATAGAGAGTGTTGCACCTAGTACAGTAGTAGAATTCAATCTTGACGATTCCAACGATGTCAAAAAAAGACTCTACTGGGATCCTGTTACATGCGCCGCTCCTGCCCCACCAACGCTTGCGAGTGCCAACGAGCGCTTAGAAGAGCTCTTGGCCGATTCAGTGGCAATGAGACTTGAATCAGATGTGCCTGTTGGGCTATTTCTATCGGGTGGGCTTGATTCAGCGCTGCTGCTGCAGTTGATGTCAGAAAAATTGGATAACGTTGGGACCTACACTATCGGGTATCCAGGTCATCAGGCCTTCGATGAGAGTGAGGCAGCTCAACAGCTGGCAAGCAAAGCGAATAGCGATCATCACGCAATTGGGCTAAGTGAGGCCCAATATATGGATGCCCTCATCAAGGTGGCCTATCACCAGGATGAGCCTAATTCAGCTCCAGTATGTACATCTGTGTATTACCTTGCGAAAGAAGCCAGTGATACGGGTAGAAAAGTGGTACTGGCTGGTGAAGGCGCGGATGAGTTGTTTTTTGGTTACAAAACCTGGCAACAATCACGTGACCTCCAAAAAGCCTATGACAAGTTTGCCAAAGTACTTGGGCCGCGTTGCCTGGGGCTACCAGCATTACTTGCCAAAGCACAGTTCGGCCATAACTCAAAACCCGCTGAAATTCTAAATAGGTTGGCAAACGGACATCCCCTGTTCTGGGGAGGGGGATTGGATTTTGGGAGGGTAGCTAAAGCAGAATTGCTAGGGACCGATCCTGCTAACGATACGACATATGAGAGCACTATCGAACCCATTCGGCAAGAGTATTTAAAGGCTGGCGATCCTGAAGATCTGACGCAGTGGATGAGCTATGTCGATCTACGTTTTCGCCTCCCACAGCTCATGTTGCCCAGACTGGATAAAATGGGCATGGCGCATTCCGTAGAAGGGCGCGTACCCTACCTTGATCATAGAATCATTGAATTTGTGTTCGGATTGCCACCAGAGTGGCGTGGACAAGTAGGACGCACAACCAAGCCGATGCTAAAGACAGTAGCTCACAAATATTTACCTGAAAGCTTCATCACACAGCGAAAACGGGGCTTTCAAGCACCCGTGTCTGAGTGGAAAACAGGTGCTCTGGGAAAAACCTATCTTCCAATGCTCGAGGCCTTCTCCGCTAAAACATCGTTGTTTGATTCTCGCGCAATAAAGAAATTAACCAATTCCAACAACGACAGGCTCTATTTTTCATTGATCAACTTCATGATTTGGTATTGTATCTATATAGATAATCCCATTGATTTAAACCTTGATTCTATCGCTTGAATGAGTGGAATGGGCACCGGTATAGTGATTGAAGAACCCAGACAAAAAGTATTCCTGGTTGGCGTCGGTCGCTCAGGCACGTCTCTGTTGCAGGCAATGCTGAATGCGCATTCGGAGGTCTTTTTTTTACCAGAAACAGGATTTTTCCGAAAGTACGTAGTAACCGGTAAAATTTCTCAAGCAGTGCAGCAGCATGGAATGAGTGGATTGACAGACTGCCTGGCAAAAGATGCCAGAATAAAGCGACTCGGTCCTGATCTGATAGGAGACATCGAAAAGCAAGGTTTGTTAAAGGACTCTGCGGATTTCGAAGTTGCCGATAAACTTATTTACGAATTTTTACATAAAAGCCTGCATGAAGGCCTGCATGAGAGAATCACTGGAGATAAGGATCCGAAATTGATCGAACACATCGATGTACTCAAATCACTATGGCCAACCTCGAAGGTCATTCATATTTACCGTGATCCCAGAGATGTACTTTTGTCGAAGAAAAAGGCCAAATGGTCACAATCACAATCCAATTTCGGGCGTCTTATCGCAAATGTTGCGCAATTCTCTATGGCTGCAAAAGCTGAGAATAAGTTTGGTCGCTCAGAGATCCACACTGTCCGGTACGAATCTCTTATAAACAATCCACAAAGTGTATTACGTGAAATTTGCGAGTGGCTTGATATCAAATTTGAAGACAGGATGCTGGCTCATCAAAAGTCTGCACAAGAGCTGGTGTTTAAAGACGAACTTCAGTGGAAGTCTGAAGTTTTAGGGCCAGTGTTACCAAGCAATACTGGTAAGTGGCAAAAAGAGCTGTCCACGTTCGAAGCAGAATGGACAGCGCAAAGTTGTGCACAGGCTATGGAAGCTGGGAGTTACGAATCTCGTGCTGGAAATAGCGCTATCAATCGGATAAAAGTCTTGCCGCTTTCACTGCTTGTTGTGTGTGCTGCCAAGCTTTACACGTTGTATCGCAGTACAAGTAATTGTCGGCTTTTGCGAAGACTTGGAAACTAGTGGCCAGTCAAGGACATAATGTGGTGCTCAGAGACATCAGGCGCTTTGCTAACAGGGCGGATTTGTGCAGATAAAGAAAAAAATTCGAGGCATCTGCCATTGGTGGGAGCCGGAATGTCTGATCCGTTCGGTCGGTCATCGTATTGACTTAAGTACAGACAATGGCGATACATTTTCCACACTGTGCTACCTCAACTACGAACCCCATAAAAGACTGGCAAGCATGTCTCGTCTGGGCTCCAGATTACTTCGGACGAACCCCAAACACTTCATTAAATTAACACCCGAACTGTTCCTGATTTTTGCGGCTGGTTCAATTTATCAGCTGAATCTTAAAACCAAAAGTGCAATTGCTGTTTCATCAATTATAGGTAGTAGACCGTTAAGAGTCGCCTTTGATGGTGAAAGTGTATTCTATGGAGAATATTGCAGTAATCCCAACAGAGAGCCAATCTGCGTCTACAAGTCATCAGACTTCGGCATTACATGGGATGTCTGTTACGAATTCAGCGGGATCAGGCATGTGCATGGTGTGTTTTTTGATGCCTATTCCTCGGATATCTGGATCACAACAGGAGACTATGGTGAAGAAGCAGCGATCTGGAGAACCGACAGTAAATTTAGTTCTATTGAGAAGGTTGTATCCGGTGGACAACATACCCGTGTCATAGACCTGTTGTTTGAAGAGCATAGAATCTTTTTTGGAACAGATGCGCCTGAAGAGCCAAATTGGCTTTGCGCGATGTCCAGGGATGGATCCAATCTTGAACGTATCGCTGAAATGAGTGGACCGGTGTTTCATGCCAAAAAAATTGCTGGAGAATTGTATTTCTCTACAGCCTGCGAACCTGCTAAGTCCACTGTCTATACTCACTCTGAACTGATAGGAATCAGTAATTCTGAAGTCCAGACCTTAAGCTCTTTAAAGAAGGACAAATGGAGCATGAAGTACTTTCAGTACGGTCAAATATTTTTCCCTGATGGACCTGGTGTAGAAGGACAGCTCTGGTACTCATCATTCGCCTGCAAAAATGATCAGTTCAGCTTTCTCCTCACCCGTGGTTGATGAATATTTGTGATTTTTTTGACACTAAATAAACACTATGTTTGAAAAGTCATTACATGGCTTGAGAGGCGCTGCTGCATTTAGCGTTTTCATCGCTCACTGTGCGGGTGGGTATGCACAACACCTATGCAAGCAATGTAGTTATAGCCACATATTGGATGTCATAAACAATGTGGGCACATTTGGCGTAGAGTTGTTTTTCTTCATAAGCGGCTTCGTAATATTTCTGTCAAGCTTAAAATCAGATCCACTTTCGTTTGTAAAACGACGATTCTGGCGTATATATCCAGTTCTGTTTTTCTTCACGATACTATTTGCATTTGGAAACAATTTTTTATACATCGAGCCGGAAAAAAATCGTTTGGATTATTTGCTGTTCAATCTGACATTCACTAACTTGCTAGCTAACACACCTGCTCTAACGCCCAATGCGTGGACTATAACGTACGAAGTTATGTTCTACTTCTTTACCTATTTATGTGTGTATTTTGGGATTCGACAAAAAAATCTCGGCTTGCTCGTTTTAGTAATGGCTGGAGCTGCAATTTTCTTTATCGGGCATGCTATCAGTATGTATTTTGCAGCTGGAGTATTACTGGCAGCGTTAGATAATAATTTTAGATTCTGGCGAACTACAGTGCCCACAGCTGTCATTCGCCTTGTCGAAGTTGGTTCAATCCTGACAATTTTCACATTGTCGTCTAGCGAGCATATTTACAACTGGGTGTGGCTCGCCGATAATCCATCAACATTCATACTTGTTTTTTCTGTGTTTTTGTTTGTTGCCTGTTTATTACATCCCGCATCGTGGGTAAGAAGATTACTTGAATTAAAATCAATTCTCTATCTAGGAACAATCAGCTATTCCCTGTATTTAGCTCACCCTTACAGTTATCTTGTTACGCGAAGCGTAATTAATATTGTAGGGCGCAAAGCGCTTATCCCACCTGAGTTTCAATTTTTTGTATTTTCTCTGTCTGTGGTTATCTCAACGCTTGTATTTAGTGTTGCTGTGCATCGTCTGGTAGAGGTCCCGTTCTATCAACGCATGACAGGCAAGAAAATCGTCGGTGTATGATATTAAATGGAAGCATGGATAGTTAAGCTCAAAAGCCAGGCGACATGATTTTGGTAGACTCAACTATTGAAGCGTGTACGGCAGGTTCCACATCATTTGCTTTACACATTCTTCCAATGTTGAAGGCTGCGATTTAATAGTTCTTCAAGCCTGTCTATATCACTCGAAAAGTAGCTAACTAATTCTTTTTTCTTGTCAGCGTCAAGTGATGGCCTGGGTCTTGATGAACGGTTCAGAGCGTTTAGATACTTGCCGAATCCTACTCCTCGTCGGATTCCCATCTTTTGCTTAAGGATAGTGACCTTACGCAAAACCCGCTGTAGTGATATTAAGTAGCGGCGCTTTGATGCATTGGCGACTGGGAACGACGCCTTTTTATCATGTTTAAGGTTCAGAAAATCAAGCAGTTCCCCATATACGGCGCCAGGGTTAGCTCTTAAATCGTCCATCAATATTGCATGGACGCGTTCGCGTCCAACTTTCTCCAGCACGCGGCTAAAGAGTGAACCAAACAAGCAAGACTCGCCGTACATCAGCTCTCTCACATCCATACAATTGAACGGAACTTTATGTTGACCAGTCTTTCGACCCGCCTGAAGATTCCAGGCGGTCCAGAAATCAGGCTCTGTCTCATCACCGGAGAATAATTTCTGATCATGCAGCGAGACTGCAGCCTCAACAGGGTTACGAAGGCAGACGATAAACCGTGCTGAAGTCTGGAACTCGAGTATGTTGCTTATTGAGTCTTCAGAAATCAGATACCAGACAGAAGCCTCGCCAATCGACTGATGGATCTGTGGATCGACACGTTCGAAATACGATTCGTATTCCTCAGGACTAAACGTCGACTTGTGCATTGAATCTGTATTGAAATAATGTGGCTCTTTAGGATCACACATGAATACGTTGGGGTGATTGCTGAGCCAATCAGCAACAGACGTGGTTCCACATTTTGGTGCCCCAATGATAAAAAAATTGGGTTTTTTGGCTATGTCTTTCCACATTAATAAAATCCTGGCGATAGTAGAATGCTTACTAGTTCCAGCGCTAGCGTAAAAATGCTCTTACCGGGTTTATGTAGGGTAGGCTCGTGATATTAAATAGAGATTTCAGCCTGATAACAAGAAACAGGTTCCATGAAATCGTGGTCAAGACCGATGTAATAGCGGCACCCCATGCACCGTATTCAGGAATAAGGAATATTCCCGACACCAAACCAACAACGATGGATAGCAAAATGGCAGATATGTTGGTGGCCTCTCTGTCGAGCATATTGAAAGCCAGTGCCACTGGTCCACAAAAACAGTTGATGACCTGAGCCAAACAGCAAATCCAGAGAATATGGGTGGCCCCGTTGTAGTCGCTATCAAAAAACCGCAATATGATGTAATCAGAAAATAGTGAAAACATGATTGCCAACGGTATGGCGAGATAAACAACCAACGTACAGGCTTGCCTTAGTCTATGCTCGTAGTTTACCAGATCATTTTTTGCCTTCAGAGACGACAGTCTTGGTCCAAGCGCCATATTAACTGTCAGGAGGGTTACTCCGATCAAGCTGGAGATGCTGATAGCTACCTTGTATTGTGCAATTTCACTGGATGATGAAAATTTCCCCAACAACAATACCGGCAATTGCATATTTATGCCGCCCAAGTAACCGAGTATCAGAAGTGTTGGAACACCTTTTACTAGCCAGCTGCGCTTGAACGCTGGCCACTTTATGAGTTTGGCTTGATGTGCTTGGTAAATTAGTGCTGTCATGCCGACAATGGCAGAAATGAGAAGTGCCAGGAGTAAGCTTTTAAGCGCGAAATCTGCGGAAAGCGTTTCCTGTCGCCAGATTATGCCGCCTATAAACACTAGTATCACAAGTTGAAACACGGGTCTTCCGACTTGTTCTACAAACAAGCCGAGTGTCGTATAGTGAAGGCCCCTCAACGCGGATCCAATCAAAACGACCGATAGCATCAGGAGGATGAGTAATGTGCTAGGTGGGTCGGCATCGGCAGATAATAAGCTAAAACCTGAGGGCCAATAGTGCAATAGGGCAACTAGTGGTATAGCAACCACAATACAAAATATAAAAATTCCATTGATATATTCGGTTTTTTTAAGTGTAATTGCGGCGGCTATTTCTCGGACTAGTAAAACAGAATAGATACGGTTAATTCCAGCTATCAATACGGTAGCTACACTGATTAATAACGTGTACTCACCGTAAAGTGTGCTGCCTAGATGATTTGCAAGCAGTACTGTGCAAAGAAAGCCTGCAGGAATTCCAACAGATTTCACTACCAGATTTCGAGCTACAGCAAAGAGGAATTTTGAGGTGGCAGTGTGCATAAAGGCTAGCGTTAAACGCTATTCACTAATGGTTTTCGCAAAAGAACCGGGGGATACAGTAATGACTTATCAGATGACACGTTTACTGGGGAGTTTTTCCAATTAGTGATGGTCATTAATCCGATGAGCCAACTTTTCAACACTAGCGTCAAGTAATGCGGAATACAGAAATATGGCGGCGTGGCTCACCCTCGTGATTGCCGCATAGTTCCTTCTGACCAGTGGGATGAATTTTTATGATTGAGCCTGGATCAGGCTCTTCTTCTGCGTCGCCTTGAATGAGATCGTCGTTTTTGCTTATCGAAGCTGAACGACACTATTAATAATATGCATAGACAAAGCACCATAGGTCTAGACACGTACGTGACATACCAATTGTCAGCGAGAATGAGAAACAATAGTGGTGCAATTAGATAAATATTTTTTTGCGGAGAATTTATTACGCCGAACGCTACTAGCAGGTACATTGCGTAGTACAAAAGTAATCCAACGATGCCTCCATTCACAGCAATTTCAGCAAAATTATTGTGAGCATAAGAACCGTCACCTGCGACGGTAAGAAACATATTCGGCCCATGACCTACAAACGGTTTCTGATTAAAAGATGGCCAGAATTCAGACTTGAGTATGTCTCTTTTGTCTGGGTAGGTTCTGTCTATTTTGCTAATGACACGTTGTACAAGCACTTGCTCACCAAGGGATGAATTCTCAATTTTTGACAACGATTGTTCATCGGTAAGGAATACCAAAGCAACAATCGCGAAAACAAGGCCTGAGACCATGGTAAAGGTGCGAATAGGTCCTCGCGTAATCAGTAGAACGGCACCGGCTAAAATAAAGAGCGCAGAGAAAGCAATACCAGATCTGGAGCCAGTAAGAAATGTCGTGATGACGCCTGCAAGTGCAAGCGCAATAAAGATCAGAACATTAACCCGTGTTCTGAGGGCGAAAAACAGGAACGGGAGCGTAAACACCAACGAGAGAAGTAGATTCTGTTGCCCGGCCAGGCCGCTGAAGCGCGTGACGCCTGCGGCTTCGACATCGACCGTTATAAAGTCACTTTGATTGATCAAACGGCCGTCGTAGCCTATAGAGATTGCAACCATATTGACAACAAAGACCACGACGAATCCCCCGATAATGAGTTTCAAGGAGACTCCATTAGCGATGAAGGCTGCAAGGGAAATTGCGCCTAGCCAAATCGTGACCATTTTAAGAATATATTCAGTCGGATAGGGCTGTACCTGAAAACCAGTTACCACTAAGTATGCAAAGTATGCGAGTGGTAAGAATAGAACTATGGGGAATTTAAATGCTCTGAAGGCTAGACCCACTAGAAGCCATAGCGTGCATAGTGAGGCAAATACAATTCCCCCATTTGACAGGCCGCGGACGCCGACGAATACCAGGCCGAAAATCAAATAGCCGATAACAAACAGTGCAGCGATGTTATGCCAGATGCCAGGGCGTTGCCCGTCGAACTGGGGATGATGCTTGTCAAAAAAAAGTGTGTTAATCATTGCCAGTCCTTTTGACCTGAATCCCGCAGTGTTGAGAGGTAGGGGTCACATGAAATCTCAGTGTTATTGTTACGTTTCACACACGCTGACGTGAGAGAGCGTATTGTGCCACGCTACTTGTGACAAGAAAACAACACTATTGGAACATATTTACTGGGTGGGCGATGTCCGGCATAGAGATAGCGGGAGCTCAACTCAGGCCCTTTCGTAAAACTGAGAGAAACTGTCTTTGTGCTCCTAAGTTTGCCATCTGCCAGCGCGATGTGAGATTTTCGAGCAAGGAATGGATTGTACTGGCCTGACAGCCCGTCCTTACGTTATTAAAATCGAATAGTAAGCGTTACAACAATTTTCAACTTTGCTCCATGGTTTTTAAGAGCCTTGGAATCTAGTCAGTATCTGGCCATGTTCCTATTGCTGGTCGCCGATCTGGCGGCAAATTCCTGCGTGCAGGTTCAGGCATTTAAATACTGACTCCCTGTCACTAATTAAATGCGGTGATTTTCGCTTTAGTTCAGGTTGGTCGACATGTAAGATATTGAAAATACTCTATAATATGATCTACTCCAGCCAATATTTTGCATGAAGAATATACAAATTCAGCGCCCAATTATCATTATTGGCTCAGGCAGAAGCGGAAGCACAATATTCTTTGAGGCAATTTCCCATCATAAGAAGCTTGGCTGGATGACAAACTATGACGGCAAGTTTCCAGCATCCAGACTGGTTGCTCTTCATCACTATTGTCGAAGATCGTCTGTTGTAGACAGAACATTCGTCACCAACAAGCCGCAGAACAAAAAAAACAGAAATCTGTTGGATAAAGTCCTGATTAGACCTGAAGAGGCGTACGCCAAATGGGCGTTGTTACTTGATGAAAACTTTGCCCATGATTACCTTCACAACGTGGTCGCGAGTGATGCCGGTAAAAAAAGAGTAGGCCATTTTTTTTCCACAATTTTGCACAAGCAGAACAAAGAACGGCTTCTCATCAAGACAACGGGACCAACGAGAATGGATCATCTAAGTAGTTTGTTCCCTGATGCTTGTTTCATTCATGTAAAGCGAGACGCTTGTGCTGTCATAAACTCGATTGTGAAAACAGATTTTTGGCAAGACTCAATGGATAGCCCTCGTTGGAGTAATGGATTGGCAGATTCCTGGCCGGAGGAATGGGAGAGGTACAACTTACACCCCATGGCCTTGGTCGCAATGCAGTACAAAGCAATAATGGACATCTGTCAGTCAGAACAATCTCGCCTTGGTGAGGGTAGATATCTTGAGATCACATATCAGGAATTCATTGCTGACCCTATGTCGACGATGAATCGGGTTTTAGACTACGTGGGCCTGTCTGCCTCGGACGAAGTTAACCGCTATATCAATGCACCGGGAAGGTATCAGAACATGGACAATAAGTATGAGAGTGAGCTATCCAGTAATGAAATCTCTATGATCAGACAAATAGTCGGTCACGCATCATAGTGACGGCGCCACTGGTAACCGAGATTTTATAATGCGCGTACTCATGGTCATCGACAGCCTTGTGGGAGCTGGCGCACAGAAGCAATTTACCAATCTGGCGGTAGGGTTATCAAGAAGGAAACACGAAGTTATTGTCTACATTTACCATCCCAAATATGATTTCCTTCCAGAATTGGAAGCAGAGAGTATAGAGATTGTGTTCGGGGAAAAAGCTGGCCGGTTTGACACATCCCCGCTAATTCAGTTGTACAAATTGTGTAGGCTAACGAGGCCTTCAGTGGTTGTATCTTATCTTCGTACACCATCGTTTTATGCAGAGCTGATACGGCTAGTCTATCCAAAGTTTGGTCTTATTGTTTCCGAACGAAGTAATGCACTGAATGGCAGACTCTCCATTGGCGATTTGGCTTCTGGTATCTGTCATAGCGTTGCTGACCATGTCACCAGCAACTGTAATGATTACAGAAATCATCTGGTGGCAAAACTGCCGTTTATACGCAAGAAAATGTCTGTAATCTACAACGGTACCGATGATGTATATTTCTCTGCCTATCGCCGAATGCAGGCAGAGGTAAATTCTGATCACAGAACCCGATTTTTGGTTGTCTCTGCGCGTTGTGAACACAACAAGGGGGCATTGGTTCTTGCTGAGGCGCTGCGATTAGTGGCTCTCTCTGATAGAAAAGATTGGGAGGTCTCCTGGGTTGGGCGTGTAGATTTCGATAGTGACTATGTAAAGTCGGTCGTAGGCTTTCTTGCGTTGCACGGTTTAACAGATCACTGGGATTGGAGTGGTCAATCATCTTCGGTGGTTTCACAATTTCCACACTACGATGCGCTTGTATCGCCTTCTCTACATGAAGGGGTTTCGAATGTTATGTGCGAGGCAATGGCAGCTGGTTTGCCCGTTATCGTCACCAATGTGTCAGACAACAACGATATTCTGGTGGGTGGCAGGTATGGTTTGTTGTGTGCGGCTGATGACGATAAGGCCTTATGCCAAAAGCTAATTCAATTTATGAATACGTCTGCGGGCGAACGGCTTGCATTGTCTGAGCGGGCACACCTGAGAGCGAAAGAACTATTTTCCTTCGACCGGTATATTGATGAGTGGGAACAGCTTTGCAAATCGGTAGCCGTAAAGTAGGTGTAACCCCACAAGCACTGCCAATACTCGGCTCGCGCACTGGAGGTGCTCAGGAAAACCGCGACACTCACGGGGACCAACTCCCTACGCAGTGAGAACAACGCTACATGGGCAAGACTGCCCTAAAACTGCCCTAAACAAGACTGCCCTAAATACCAGTCCGTTCGGCTTAGCGCCACATGCCTCGGGTATCGATAACCACCTTCTCCACCAGCGATTCGGGGTTCAAGGTACGGAATTCGGAGTGATCAACAAGCCCCAGCAGAATATCGGCCTCTTTCAAGGCCTCCTGCACCGAGCAAAGACGCACATTCGACAAGGTCTTCAACGATTCGGGCAACTCGTCGATATTCGGCTCCACCACCATTACAGTGCCTTCAAGCTGGCTGGCCAGATCGCGGCAAATTCCCAGAGCGGGACTTTCGCGTAGATCATCAATATCAGCTTTGAACGCCAAACCAAAACAGGCAATACTGGGGCTCTTGAAGCGTTCTGCCTTCGCCAGAACGCGTTTGATGACGTGCTGAGGCTTGCCATCATTGACCTCGCGTGCAGTTCGGATCAGTTGTGTGCTTTCAGGAACGGAGTCAACGATGAACCAGGGGTCTACAGCAATGCAGTGCCCGCCAACACCAGGACCAGGTTGTAGAATGTTAACGCGCGGATGCCGGTTTGCCAGAGCGATAAGCTCCCACACATTGACACTCAGCTCCTCACACACCAGTGACATTTCATTGGCAAAAGCGATGTTGACATCGCGGCAGGCGTTTTCGGTAAGTTTGCACAGCTCAGCAGTGCGCGCGGTGGTAGGCAGGCAGTCGCCCTTGACAAAAATCTTGTACAACTCGGTAGCCCGCTGACTGCAGCGATCACTCATGCCGCCAATAATACGATCGTTATTGACCAGCTCCTGCAATACATAGCCTGGCAGTACGCGTTCTGGGCAATAGGCCAGCATAATGTCCGATTGGTCGCCTGCCTGTTGCGGGAAGCTGAGATCGGGGCGTGCTTGCGCCAACCATTGTGCGACTTTCTCTGTTGTGCCAACCGGGCTTGTTGATTCGAGTACGATAAGATTGCCGGTTTCCAGTACCGGCGCTATCGCATTAGCGGCTGCCTGAATGTACGACAAGTCCGGTTTGTGTCCGCTTTTGAATGGTGTAGGCACCGCAATGAGAAAAGCATCGGAGGGTTCAGCGATGGTGGTGGCCCGTAAATTACCGGTGGTGACAACGCTGCGTACAACGATGTCCAGATCGGGCTCGACGATATGCACACCACCCGAGTTAATCGTATCAACCGCACCTTGGTCGACATCAAGGCCGATAACTTCCAGCCCCCGGGATGCCATTACCGCGGCGGTGGGCAGGCCGATATAACCGAGACCTACCATGGTCACACGGGAAAATACGCCTTTCATTTAAGAAGATCCTTGATGATATGCTGACACGCATCACCGGTGCCGTATGGATTTTTTGCAACGCTCATGCGCTTGTAGGCGTCCGGGTCGTCAAGCAGCATCGTTGTCTGCGTAACGATGGTGTCGGTATCGGTACCCACAAGTTTGACCGTACCTGCAGCCACAGCTTCTGGCCGCTCGGTGGTGTCGCGCATTACCAGCACTGGCTTGCCTAACGCCGGCGCCTCTTCCTGAATACCACCTGAGTCGCTTATAATCAGATAGCACTTGTTCATGAGATAGACAAACGGCAGGTAGTTTTGTGGTTCAAGCAAATGCACATTGTCCAGAGCACCAAGAACACGATTGACAGGTTCTCGTACATTCGGATTCAGATGCACGGGGTAGATTATCTGCACATCATCGCGTTCTGACAACCGAGTAAGTGCGGCACAAATACCGTCAAATCCGTCACCGAAGTTCTCGCGACGATGACCGGTGACCAGCAGCAGACGACGGTTCGGATCAAGAAAGTCGAACCGTGCGTCCAGTTGCTTCCGAAACCCGTCATTGGTATCCAGGCGGCTCACGATCATATGCAGGGCATCGATGACGGTATTGCCGGTGACAACGATGGCGTCCTCGGCGATATTTTCAGCAAGCAGATTAACTTTAGATGAGGGTGTGGGTGCGTAATGTTTATCAGTAACTATCGACGCCAAGCGTCGGTTTGCCTCCTCAGGCCACGGAGACAAAATATTGCCCGTGCGCAACCCGGCTTCAACATGACTGACTGGAATTCCAGCGTAAAACGCGGCGATGGCGGCTGAAAATGCCGTGTTGGTATCACCGTGAACGAAAACTCTGTCGGGCCTGTGTTTTGAAAAAAGATCTCGCAAGCTGGTAAGAACCGCTGTTGTGACATCCGTAAGGTCCTGATCCGCACGCATGATATTCAGGTCAAAATCTGGCTTAAGATCGAACAGTTCAAGCACCTGGTCCAGCATTTGCCGGTGCTGCCCGGTAACGCACAACGTGACTTCTAAATCTGCTTGCTGCTTCATTCGCACCACCAGCGGCGACATCTTTATCGCTTCAGGGCGCGTGCCGAATACAACCATCACCGACTTTATGATGCGTGGGACCTCACTGCCTGATGTCGTGACTTTCTGGTTCAAGAGTTCGAAATCGCTAACCTGGACTATTCATGAAACGCACGCTCTCTACCACTCAGGTAAGCGCCTGATACACCGCGGTACGCAACTCTGAACGCAGGGGATAGCTGGAGGATGGATACAGCTGCGTCAACAGTATCACGTACATATCCTCCAGCGGATCAATCCAGAAAAAAGTACTGGCAGCACCGCCCCAATGATATTCACCTGCTGAGCCAATCGTGCCGACCTTAACCGGATCAAGCACCACGGCAACTCCAAGCCCGAACCCAACACCCGCATAGCTCGTTTCGCTCCATACGGCCTGCCCCATTGCGGCCATATCCCGATTGTCAGGTAGCTGGTTCTGCCGCATGAACTCTACACTTTTGCGCCCAAGCAAACGATGACCAGCAAGCTCTCCATCTTGCAGAAGGCACTGGCAAAATCGTGCAAAATCGTCAATCGATCCAACCAGTCCTCCGCCGCCAGAGTACAAGGGCGGTGCAGTAAGAAACGTTGAACTGGATAAAACGTCAACCGCTACCGGCGGCTCTGAAACCTCGGTTCTGGGCGCGACGCCTGCCTCTTCAACCCCTGGTGCATGACCTGCAATCGCACCTAGATCGCCACCGGCTGCCGGGGCATACAGATCGGCAAAGCGAGCAGTATCGTCGGCACTCACGTGAAAACCTGTTGAGGTCATGTTCAATGGGGTGAATATATGTTCTTGAAAATAATCAGCCAGCGATTGACCTGACCAGATCTCCACCAATCGACCCAATACATCCGTCGCCACGCTGTAGTTCCACTGCGTCCCAGGCTCACACAACAGCGGCGCCAACGCCAGACGATCTACCACAGTGGCCAGCGATTCAGGTGCACCCGGAAACACCAAACCGGCATCTCTATAATACTCATCGACGGGAGTGGCGTTCATAAAGCCGTAGGTGAGTCCTGCTGTATGGTTCATCAGTTGCCTGACGGTAACAGCAGACTTTGCAGGTTTTGTATTCGCACGCAAGTCATCTGGGGTATTCAACGCACCGGAGCCGGTCCAGACACGCAGCTTGGCAAACGCTGGTAGATACCAGGCCACAGGATCGTCGAGCTGAAAGCACCCTTGCTCGAACAACATGAGCGCTGCGACGGTTGTCACAGGTTTGGTCATCGAATACAGACGAACGAGCGTATCGCGATCAAACGCACGCGCATTAGCTAGTGCAGAGTCACCTTGAGCGTCAGCGTCGCTACCGGCAACACCACACGCATGAAAAAAGGGTTGTTGTGTCCCCTTGCCAATCAGAACACTGGCACCTGCTAGCCGGTTCGAGGTGATCTGACCTTCAAGCCAGTCACCCACACGCTCAAGGCGTTGGGAATCGAACCCTGAAGACTGAGAACCTTGTGACACTGCACTCATGATGACGACCCATCGTTAAAACAATAAGCCACACAATACACACTCACCGCCGGGTTGGCGCATCAATAGTTCTGGCTAACAGTTTTACCGCCGCGAAATCTTCAATTCACGATAACGCTCAAGATCATCATCAAACTTTGTAGCAGCATCGTTACGCTCCGCCGCTTTGGAATCAATCAGCGACCAGGCATTTTCTATATTGCGTTGAATACTGCGCTGCTCTGCATACAGCGAGTCCTGCGCCTTGTCAGCCCCCATGGACTTCTCCTGCATCTGCACACGCTTATCAATGACTGCAAGGCGTTCGGACAGAATACGGATTCGATCATCAAGCCGGCTGATTAAACCGTCTATCATGCCGATGCGATCATCACGGGTGCGTATGAGGTCGCTCTCGGTGGTAAAGGTGGCAAGCAGCGCCCTGTCACGTATGCGCGACAGTTCCACCAACCTTTCCTGCTTGCGTGCATCACGCCGCTCCTGACGACTCAGGATTTCCCGCAACACAACGCCTTGCCGATTCAAGACACTGTGACCGTTATCCTGCCTCGAATCCGGCGCCCGATCCTGATAGGTGACCAAGCCACGATCTTCGTATTTGTAAACAGGTTCAGCCACTGCAGCCTGGCTACCCATAAGCAGGCCTATCGCAAGCAACGTCAAAGCCGGAACAGGGCCTTGTTCTGCGCGATGATTACGTTGACGTATGTTTCTAACCATAGATATGCATCTTCCCTAATATCGCCAATGAATCAGACTCAAGTGACAGCACAGCATTTACTAAGCTGATCATTGGATGTGTATCAATACTAGGTAACGTAACGACCACCCAACCAAGTTCGTGAGTGGTCCTTGTCGATTCTGTGATTGGCATCGCGCAGGCTTAAACGCTCTTGATGCCTGTGTACAATGTGGCATTATGAAAATCATCACCGCTAATCTGAACGGGGTACGCTCAGCCCACTCCAAAGGCTTTTTCACTTGGTTGCAACGCCAACGTGCCGACGTCATTTGTGTTCAGGAAACCAAAGCACAAGAATGGCAACTGACAGACCCGGCGTTTCACCCAAAAAGTCTGCACAGCTTCTACCATGATGCGGAAAAGAAAGGCTACAGCGGCACAGCACTGTACTGCCGTGAAGAACCCGTAAGGCTGGTTCGCGGCCTAGGCATTGACTGGATCGACAGCGAAGGGCGCTATCTGGAGGCACAATTCAAGAACGTGACGGTTGTGTCACTGTACCTGCCCTCTGGCAGCAGTGGCGAGATTCGGCAAGCGTACAAAATTCGTATGATGGATGTCTTTCTGCCGCATCTGAAAAAACTGCGCGCAGCCGGCAAACCGGTGATTATTTGCGGTGACTGGAATATCGCACACACGAATGCAGACATTCGCAACTGGAAAGGTAATCAGAAAAATTCAGGTTTTTTACCCGAAGAACGCCAATGGCTGACTGAGTTATTTGAACACCATGGATTTGCCGATGCCTTTCGTCAGTTGCCACAAAAAGAACACGACTATACCTGGTGGTCGCAACGCGGTCAGGCTCGCGCCAATAACGTCGGCTGGCGCATCGACTATCAGATTGTTAGTGATGATCTGGCACCACGGGTTACCAAAACACGCGTTTACCGCGACAAAATGTTCTCCGATCATGCACCGTTAATTGTGGATTACGATTTCGAGCTGCAAGCCTAGTCTGTGCAACTTATTTGCGCGGCCAGTTAATGCTTGCCGCGCAGGCTCCTAACTTGGGTTATTTAAACGACGCTCACGCCACATGGTGTAGAGCCCCGACACTATAATCAGCAAAGCACCGCACAACATCAGCACATCGGGTCGCTCACCAAACACTAACACGCCC
>JALZVU010000160.1 GCA_023301795.1 Granulosicoccus sp. | reverse complement strand
TGGATATTTTTAGTGCTGTGCTTTTTGATCAAACGCGACGGTGGCCCAGTATTTTTTAAACACACCCGGGTGGGTAGAAATGGCGTTGAATTCGGATGCTACAAGTTTCGATCAATGGTTGCTGACGGTGATAGCGCCTTAAAACAGCATCTGGCTCAAAACCCAGCCGCACAAACAGAATGGGAGAACACGCGAAAATTGCGAGAGGATCCACGGGTCACGCGTATCGGCAAATACCTGCGCAAAACGAGCATCGACGAACTTCCGCAGCTGCTCAATGTGCTCAAAGGCGAGATGTCTCTGGTCGGTCCCAGACCAGTGCCGCCTGACGAAATTGCGCTCTACGGTCAATTTAAGGATTACTACTTGGGTATGGTCCCCGGTATGACAGGACTCTGGCAAGTAAGTGGCCGCTCCGATACCACCTATGACGAACGGGTTCGACTGGATGTCTGGTATTCAAGAAACTGGAGCCTGTGGACTGATCTGGTGGTTTTGATCAAAACCGTGAAAACGTTGATTAACCGGCACGGTGCGTATTAGACGGCCATGTTGTCGGTTGCTTGAGTATCTTGATGTAGAGCACCGAATGACAGTTTGCATTATTGGCAACAGGCTATACTTTTAAGCTTATCCTCAGCCTAGCGACGCACCACCTAATCGTGTCACTCATATTCGTCATCGCCGTCCTCACCGTAGGCTGGATCCTCCACCAGAAGTACTACACAGTACTCATGAGCCAGGGAAAGGCAGGCCAGATCAAGCTTGGCCTCATCATCCTGGGTCTGATTTTCCTGATTCTGGCAGTCACAGGCCGTGCCCCCGCCCTATTCGCCATACTCGGTGCTGCTATGACGCAAGTTATGCGTTTTGCCCCACTGTTGATGCGCTTCATGCCGTCACTGAAAAAGGCCTACGCCGGCACCAACAACCCGGGCGCTGCAAATCGCTCTCAAGTGGTCACCAAAACACTGAAAATGACGCTTGATCACAGCAGCGGCACGATGGACGGTGAAGTTCTGGAGGGCACCCTCACAGGACGACAACTGCAAACACTATCTCTGGATGAGCTGAAAGCCTTATATCAGTATTGCAGTCAGCACGACCCTGAGGCCAGCCGCCTACTCATGTCATTTATTGCCCGAGAGCGTGCTGATTCGTGGGACGGTGATGCAGGGGACGCTGCAGGCGGTGGACAATCAGGCGGTTCACAAGCGGGCAGCGGATCCTCAGCCATGGACAAAAACGAGGCCATGTCTGTTCTGGGACTGGAAGAGCCTTACACGCGTAAAGATGTCACAACTGCTCACCGATCGCTGATGGGCAAGTTTCACCCGGATAAAGGGGGCAATACGTATTTGGCTACCAAGCTGAATAATGCACGTGATCTATTGCTGGATGCCATTAAGAAAGCGTAGTCGCTGGTTTTGCCGCTGCCCAGTGCTCTCAAAGTCGGAATCACTCAGAGTTGGCGGTCGAACAAGAAAGCGTAGTCGCCAAACACGCAAGCAGCGGAACCCACACCACCTTCTATACTCAGTGCTCACCGCCTTAAGGAATGCTTGGAATGCGCTGGATTCTATCCATCCCGCTGTTTGCCTACCTGCTAATCGCAGCCAGCTTTGTGATGCTGAGTGGGCCTGCCGATCAGTCGATGCTCAATATCATCGTCCATGAACTTGTGCTGCCTTCGGGGCGGGAAATGGTTCTGACGGTGAGCGATATTTTCATAATAAGCACCTTCTTTGTGCTCTATATCGAAGTGTTCAAGGCAACCCGTGTGTCCACAGGCACACAGATTGAGCATGCCTTATCGCTACTGGTGTTTGTCGTTGCTCTATACCTGTTTATGACAAACACAAGACTGGGGAACGTCACCTTTCTGATCATCATGGTGGCGGCGTTAATGGATGTGGTCATCGGCTTTACCGTCACCATTTCTACTGCCAAGCGGGATTTGAATTTAGGTGGTTAGGGCGTCAAACCGCCCCGCTACTCGCCGACAACAACACCAAACAAATCGTGCTCATCCGCTGACGTGATATCCACTTCAATAAAATCGCCAGGCTCGATATCGTACTCGTCCACTGTCACGTGAACCACGCCATCTATCTCTGGCGCGCTACTGCTACTGCGAGCAATGGCGGTGTCACCTTCTACAGTATCAATCAGCACAACTTGCCGTGTGCCCACCTTGGCTTGCAGTCGCTGGGCGCTTATCACTGATTGTTTCTCCATGAACCGCTGCAAACGGTCCTGCTTGACCTCTTCCGACACAGCGCCGTCCAGCGCGTTCGCTGTGGCACCTTCAACCGGTGAGTACGCAAAACAACCCACTCTATCCAGCTGCGCATCATCAAGAAACTGCAAGAGTTCCTGGAAATCCTCTTCTGTCTCACCCGGAAAACCAACAATGAACGTGCTGCGAATGGTGAGCTCAGGACAGATCTCACGCCATGCCTTGATGCGCGCAAGATTGTTCTCTGATGCGGCCGGGCGCTTCATGCTCTTGAGAATCCTGGGGCTGGCGTGCTGGAACGGGATATCCAGATAGGGCAGAATCTTGCCCTCAGCCATCAGCGGAATAATATGGTCAACGTGCGGATAGGGATAGACGTAATGCAGTCGAACCCAAATGCCCAGCTCGCCAAGCGCCTCACACAGGTCTTTTAGCTTGGTTTTGATCGGCCGCCCATCCCAGAAGCCGGTGCGGTAGCGAATATCAACACCGTAGGCGCTGGTGTCCTGAGAGACTATTAGCAACTCTCGCACCCCAGCGTCTCGCAATCGCACAGCTTCTGCCATGACATCACCGGCATCACGGCTCACCAGATCGCCCCGCATAGACGGGATGATACAAAAGCTACAGCGATGATTACAGCCTTCCGAGATCTTCAGATAGGCGTAGTGCCTGGGCGTCAGTTTTATACCTTGGGGTGGTACTAAATCGAGGAAGGGATTGTGTTCAACGTTGTTCGGCAAGTGCTGGTGCACAGCACCGACCACTTCCTCATAGGCCTGCGGTCCTGTTACGGCGAGCACGCGAGGGTATTTAGCCTTTATATCCTCAGCTTTTACGCCCAGACAGCCTGTTACGATAACTCGCCCGTTCTCATCAAGGGCCTCGCCGATGGCCTCCATGGATTCAGCAACAGCACTATCGATAAAACCACAGGTATTCACGACCACAATGTCGGCTGTGTCGTAGTCTGGCACCACGTCGTAGCCGTCGGTGCGAAGCTGGGTGAGAATACGCTCTGAGTCGACAAGTGCCTTGGGGCATCCGAGGCTGACAAAGCCGACTTTGGGAGACGAGGACATGGCTACAGCAACCTGACGTGAATTAAGATTGGTGATTATACGGCTTGCAAGAGAAGCTGAACGCTATTTGGTCAAAAGCAGTGCATTGAGGCTGTCAGGGTTCACCTGTCGTATCTGCGCGGCAAGTTACTACGGCGCAAGTTCACAGTCGCCGAATGTGCAGCACTCGGGCATTTACTGAGACACCCGCCGAGCGCAACGTACTCCACTCACCTACTCACGCACTCACGCACATGCTCACCTACTCACCTACTCACGTACTCACGTACTCACGTACTCACGTACTCAAGCAGCAGCGTAAACCGCCCGCGGCACACTAGCGCCTTTCAGCTCGCTGACAATTCGATAAGCCAGTGCTGACTGATTTAGCGTGTAAAGATGGAAATGCTCAACGCCCTCGCCGGTCAAAGCCTGAATCAGCTCCACGCTATGCTCAACCGCCAGCTTGGCCGCCGACTCTTTGTCCTTTGCGGCACCGAAACGCGACACCAGCGACTCCGGCACGTTTGCACCACATTTGCCGCTGAAGTCCTGGATTTTGTCGATATCGTGGATCGGCAGAATGCCGGGTACCAATGTCTGCGTAATACCGGCAGCCACTGCACGATCTCTAAACCGTAGAAACGTGTCAGCCGAGAAAAAGAACTGCGTGATTGCGCGCTGTGCACCTTGATCCATCTTGTGCTTTAACCAACGCATGTCCTCATCAGCACTTGAAGATTCAGGGTGGTTTTCTGGGTAGGCGGCTACACTGACATCCCGGCTGCTGTCCTCGGCCAGAATAGCGACTAAATCGGATGCGTACTGTAGGTGATCGGCTTCGACCGTTCCATCCGGCTGATCACCTCTCAGCGCTACAAACCGGCTAATACCCAAACCCTCTAGCTGCGCGATAGTCTGGCGAATGCTTTGCTCGGTATGCCCTACACACGTCAAATGTGCAGCGACCGGTACCTTTGCGTCCACTTTGAGCGCCTCCAGAACATCAATACTGGGCTGAGAGGTAGTCCCCAAAGCCCCCCATGTCATGGAGATGTATTCCGGGTCGAGGGTTTGCAGGCACCCGAGCGTCGACCAGAACCGCCGCTGCTGCACGTCCGATCGCGGAGGAAAGAATTCAAATGATATTTTTGCTGCTGACATATTTATACATATAAGGATATGTTTATATGTATCGAGTATGCAGCGAGCAATCTTTAATGGCAAGTGTTTTTTTGTGCATCATGCCACTGCTGAATGAGCGCAACGTTATTTCAGCACTAGAACACTGAAACTTCCAAGGCCGCCCCTTGCGCCAACACCTGACGAAATTCACTGGTGCTCATCAACACTGATGACTCTCGAACAGTCGTCGGGCTGTGACCTGA
>JALZVU010000159.1 GCA_023301795.1 Granulosicoccus sp. | reverse complement strand
GCGCCTTTTTCAAAAAGCTCATCGTAGAGGCGTTGGCCCGCAGCAACATCGTTGACATAAATCTCAAACCCGCCCTGCTTGCTCCAGCCTGAGCGAGCAACTATGAATTCAGCGTTTGCGTAAGGCAGCGTGCGGTGCCGGAAAAAGCGGATATCGGCAACCTCATCACCAAAGACTCTCATCATTAATTCTTCAGCTTTTGGACCCTGGACAGCGAGCGGCCAAACGTCAGCCTCAGTGACGACCACATCCAGATTCAGGCCGCTGGCAAGCCCCTGTGCCCAAAGGCGAACATCTGAATCTGCAATGGATAACCACCAATGGTTTTCACTCAGACGTATTCCCACAGGATCATTGATCAGTTTGCCGTCACGGTCTGCGAGGGGTAGGTAGACGCAGCGATCAAGCTGCACGTTAGCAACCTCTCTTGGCGTCATCAATTGCACAAGACGCGTAGCATCCGGACCGCTGATGCTTACCTGACGCTCGACACTGACATCCCATACCTGCACAGCCGAACACAGGTGCCAGTAATCCTCTTCCAAGGATACAAATTGTGTTGGCAACAGCATGTGGTTGTAGGTTGTGAACGCCTTGACACCCTGCTTTAGAACACGAGAGGTGAACGGTGTTTTTCTCAGACGTCGTGACAACGCGATAAGAGGTTGGTTGCTGGACATAGTGGCCATCGCGTTGTCATCTTTCGGATGTGAATAATAAACAAAGCTCCTGTGCATAAGCTGTCTCAAATACGTCAGCTTTTGGCGCTGTCAAGTAAAACACGTCACAAGTAGTAAACTACGACACGTTTTGCAAGCCACACATAACCACAAGATGCCGTCCAGCGAAGATCCACAGCCATCTCTCCATGTTGCAGGGGCCCTTCATGTCGACGAGGTGGCAAGCGTAAAAGGCCAGCTTGTGTCCCAGGCATCAAACCCTGTTAGCTGGCAACAATTTGCAGGAGGTGTTGGCGCAAATGCCGCCCGTGCAGCATTGAGCGTTTATCAGCAGGCGGCTACAGGAACTATAAACCTGCATGCCGCCATAGGCGATGACACCAACGGCGAAGCTCTCATTTTACGGATGCAGCAAGAGGGCCTGACAGTACGGCCGCAACTCATGAATGGCCATGCCACCGGACGCTACAGTGCGATCATGTCTGAGTCCGGAGATCTTGAGCTAGGCCTTGCCGATGTACAACTGGCGGAGCGCCTGCACCCAAGGCCTGTTGTGGAAGCGTGCGAATACTCGCCAGAGCACACATTACTGGTTGACGCTAATCTATCAAGCGACTGCCTCACTGACCTTATTGACTATGCAGAATCAACTAGCAGCTACATTGCCGCGCTTACCGTGTCGCCTCACAAAGCTGTCCGCCTTATGCGTTCATCACATTATCTAAGCTTACTGTTCTGCAACCGTCGAGAAGCCTACGCGCTTGCCCACAGTGCTCAGGTTGGCATGGGCCCGGCAACTGTTATGCAGATACCATTGCAACAGCTTAGTGATGCGTTGATTACTATCGGGTTCAATGATTTTGTGCTGACCGACGGTGACGATAAACTTATTATTCGTAGCAACGGCACGCTGAGCACGCATCAACCGCCATCAGTTCAGCTAACGCACAATGTAAATGGAGCTGGCGATACACTCGCAGGTGCAACACTGGCAGCGGTGACGCTGGGAAAATCATTGGAAGAGGCTGTTATAAACTATGGCTTACCGATGGCAGCCGAGGTACTGACGGGGCGTCGCCTTCCATTAGCTTTATAGGGAAGAAAAAAGTCGCTCGAAAGCATAAACTTGCAGCCATCTCAATTAGCACATTACCCGCCATGACAAACTCTGTTATCTCAATAAGTCCACACGTCAAAGCAGCTCTGGATGAAGGCCGAGGGGTAGTGGCCTTGGAAAGCACGATTATCACCCACGGCATGCCCTACCCTGCAAATCGAGATACGGCGCTTCGCGTAGAACAAGCGGTCATTGAGGGAGGTGCCGTTCCCGCCACCATCGCCATTTTGAATGGTATCCCCACCGTAGGCCTGACACACGAGCACATCGAACAACTAGCTCAGTCTGATGATGCCATGAAGCTCTCGCGGGCAGATCTTGCCATGGCAGTGGCGCGTGGTGTCAATGGTTCCACAACGGTTGCTGCCACCATGATGCTGGCGCACCTGGCGGGTATTGGTGTATTTGCCACTGGCGGCATCGGTGGTGTGCATCAAGGCGCAAGCACAAGCTTTGACATATCAGCCGATTTACAGGAGCTATCCAGAACACCCGTTTGTGTGGTGAGTGCAGGCGCAAAGGCTATTCTTGATATCCCCAAAACGCTTGAGGTTCTGGAGACACTGGGTGTTCCAGTCCTTAGCTATGGTCAAGACAACTTCCCTGCATTCTGGTCTCGCGACAGTGCAATCGCTGCGCCACTGCGAGTTGATGCAGTTGAAGAGATCGTCGCCTTTATCCGGGCACGGCGGGCGCTGGATATTAACGGCGGTGTGCTCATAGGCAACCCTGTGCCTGCAGACATGGAAATACCACGTGATGTTATGGAAGGTTATATACGTCAGGCCATTACCGAATCGGAAGATCAGGGTGTTCGAGGCAAAGCGGTCACACCTTGGCTGTTAGGACGAATAGTGGAACTCAGCGATGGGGCCAGCCTTGTAACTAATCAAGCGCTGATTACAAACAATGCTCTATTAGCAGCGAAGCTTGCTGTGGCCATGGTGGCGTAGTAGTCCGGGATGCTCAACACGAGAGTTATTAATGTTATACGATCATGTTGAGCTACACGGGGTAGTGTGGGTTCAAAATAGGCTTGCTGCCAGCATGCGTCATGCAGGGCAGCACTAGTCTGTAGAGTTTGGCTAATACCGCAACTGGCGGTACCCGCTTAAGAATATGAAATCGCGTTAAACTTAGTCTTCGTGCAAAGCTGGAACACAGACATGTTGAAACGTCTGCTCTCAAGAACAATCCTTTTGCTAGTGATCTGCGTTGTGGTCTTAGTGGGCCTGATCCAGTTTTTAGCTGTCCGGTCCATCAACAGTACTATTGATGAACCTGCCTTAGCCTTGCAGCCACTAACCACCGTCACCGAGGCTGTTCCCAACACGGGCAAACAACCTTCTCCACATCCCGTGATCTTTGTGGGCAACAACTGGCAAGGAACCGTGACCGTCATTGACCGAAACACCCACCAGGTGCGAGGCGTTTTGAACGGCATACCCGACAAGGTGGAACGACTGCAGCAGATCAAACAGGGGTTTGTGCAGCGCATGTTGTTTTATGGCATCAAACAATTGGTGGGGGAAGGCCACAATCAGTACGTTGACGATATGTACAGTTCCCTGGACGGTCGTCGATTGATTGTTTCCAGGCCCAGCTTCGCTGACGTCGTTGCACTGGATATTGCCAGTGGGAATATCATCTGGCGTTTTCCAGTAGCAGGATTTCGTGCTGACCATATGGCGCTATCTCCTGATGGTCTACATGTCGCAGTATCAGCCTCTACGGGTAATGTGGTACACATTATTGATGTTGAGTCGGGGGTCGAATTCGGCCAATTTCCTACCGGCGATTCACCCCATGAAAATGTCTACTCGAAAGACGGCAGCAAGATTTTTCATGCAAGCATTGGCCGCGTCTTCACACCGCTGGATTTTGGGCGTGACGGATGGCTGAAAGGCCAACGAATGTTTCAAGTAGTCGATGCTCAGAGCATGGAGATACTTGAACAATTCGACCTCAGAGAAAAACTCGATTCGGCAGGCTTGACAGATGTCACTTCCGCCATTCGACCGATGGCCCATTCTTCAGACGAACAATTGTTCTACTTTCAACTTTCATTCCTGCATGGATTCGTCGAATTCGATCTTCAGCAAGGCCAAATTACCCGTAAATTTGATTTACCGAAACATACCGGGGCGAGTCGAGCAAACTATGTGAATGACTCAGCTCACCACGGTATTGCCATCAGTGGAGATGACTCGAAGCTTTGTGTGGCAGGCACGATGGACGACTATGTTGCGATTGTCGACACCCAAACCATGGCGTATGAAATTCTCACTGAGCTCGGTAAAAAACCATACTGGGCGGTTACCGATGAGTCGGGGCAGTATTGTTATATTTCATGGAGTGCTACCGACCAGATGTCCATCATTCGATACAGTGATGCCACCGAGATACAGCGCATCGATGTCGGTGATCACCCTCAACGAGTGCGCGAGGGTGTTGTTTTCTTGCCCTAGCGCTTTTTCTAACACTGGATGATGGCGGTCATTGCTTCCGGTTCTTCTGGCATCCGACCGATACGCCGCTCTCGTCTGAATGGCATCCTCTGTTTCACAATGTACTTGAAGAATTGCTGCCCCGATTACAGGCACATTTGAAGCAGCCACAATCAATTTGGTAACCACACTCCCGCGGGAGTGTTTTTTTGTTGTGGAACATCACATATCAGCCAACTTTCGCCATCCGCTTACGCCGTTCCTTAATTTTCTCGTTCGATGCCTCGGTTCCGTCATGAAATGAGCCGAAGACTTTATCCCACGGTAATTCCAGCGATCCATAATTGCACTCAAAATAGCGATGGTGCATCTGATGGTGAAAGGTACCTAGGCTGAACCGGTTCTTGTCTTTAACCGCCAAACCCTCAAACCCCGTGTGTGTCGTTGCGGCTGTTAACGCGTAGTACTGCAGGTGAAAAAGGATGTGTACAGGATGGGCAGCAACGATCCAGTGAATCAATACCGAGCCTAGGAAGATCATGTGCTCCACCGGGTGCATAGACAACCCTGACCAGGGCCCAACGTTGACGTTGCGGTGATGCAGGACGTGCACATGCTTATAAAAAAACGGCATGTGCAACAAGCGATGAATCCAGTAGAAATAAAAGCTCTCCCAAACGGGGATCAGTAAAAACAGTGCAACGAACCCTACCGGGTGTGCAGCCCATGTGAGCATCGGCGCATAGCCGTTAGCCAGCGCCCAAAACATCAGAACCTCATAAAAAGTCCATACCGTCACGCCACTGGCCAACGTCCAGAACATGTTGTCTCTAACTTGTCCCCCAAAAACGAACTGCTTGCCGCTATTTTTTAATGGACGCGAGTCATACTTTAGCCGCTGGCCCTGCTTAGTGAAGCTGTAGAAATAAAGATGCAGCCCACCTGCTACCAATGACATTAGTACCAGATTACGTAGGTACATTTCGGCAATCCAACCGAACGCAAAGCTCTTACTCTGCTCCAACGGCGGTTGGAACCAATAGAATGATGCGAAGGCGACACCGACGATGAGCAGCCGCTCGGTAATCAGGAACCAGGAATTCCAGACCCAAGCCAGCATGTCCATGGGGCGCAGTGGCCAGGTAAAAAATGGCGATACTTTGATAGGGACTGGCGGCAGGTGGTTCCAGCCGTTCAATGGAGCGTCAGCCATTCGAAGATTCTCACTCTAGGTTACTAATCTCATCTTGGCAGAGATGCATTGATATGAAAAACAGTATTATTAGCCTATCTAAATCTAAAAATCCGAGGTAGAGATGGGTATCTCACTCAAGGCAATGGAGTATTTCGTGACAGCTCTGCGTCATGGCAACATCGCCAAGGCTGCGTCTGAGTTGAATATTGCGGCATCTGCCGTGTCAGCTGCGATAGATCAGGTGGAGGCTGCGTTCGATCTGACGCTTATCACGAGGCAACGATCCCGTGGGATTCAGGCTAATGCGAGCGGCCTGGAAGTAGCGCAAAAATGCGAGCGCTTGCTGGAAGATTACCGATCAATCCTGACTGAGGGGATTGACCTCAAACAGTCACTGAGCGGTAGCCTGCGGATTGGATACTACGCACCCATGGCACCTGCATTTTTGCCAGACATCCTAAGTCAATCTGTCCCAAACAACGGCAAAGTCAAACTGTCTCTTGAAGAGTGCGACAATAACAGTGCGCAGGAAGGCTTGCTGACCGGACTCTACGACGTCATTCTTTTTGTCAGCGAAAACGTGCTGCCTTCGATTGAATTTGATGTATTGATCGAGGCACCACCTTATTGCGTTCTGCCATCCTCACACCGACTAGCCCAACAATCCTCAGTACACATGGCTGAGATCGCCAAAGAGCCATTGGTTGTTTTAAACCGGCCTGTTGCCACAGCCTATTATCGACGCCTTCTTGATGCTTACAACCCAGAAGTCTCCATCGCTGCCTACGCGAACTCAACGGAAATGGTGCGAAGCCTTGTAAGTGCAGGCCATGGGTGCGCCATTCTGAACATGAGGCCTTTAACGTCAACCAGCTATGCCGGGGAGACAGTGGTTGAGCTACCGATCTCCGACATCCTGCCACCACTCAGGCTTGCAGTAGCGTATGACAAATCCCGACCGCGTCGCCTGGTGCAACACTTCGTTGAAGCATGCAAAAACCACTTTGCCAGTGAAGAACACGAACGATGTATTGTCACCAGATAGCAGGCTGGAAAGTCAGCGTTAGTCACTTGTCTTTCGATGCTAGCAAAGTGAATTTAGCTCAATGCCCGTTTACTAGTAGACAAGTGATGGCAGTCACACCACCCAGCGCTGCCCAGCGAGCACTCGACAGTCCAGTACTAACCGACTTGGATGCGCATAACAATACACTCGGCCCGGGAGATGCCGTCAGTACCAAGACGGCAAGTGCATATAACAGCCACGTTTCTATACTCATAAATAAAGTTTCAGTTTGTTACAAGCCAGGCACTAGTGCGCCATCGCGATTTAGGAATCAGCTTGGCTACGTACATCGTGTGTGTCAAGGCAAGAGCATGGAAATTCGCTGGAACAGATACCCTGCTAAACACCTCGTTCGCATTCAACCATGGTTTACAACACGTACATGACGATGGCTCGATGCGAAATCATTTGGGAAACTGCAATGTTTCAGGCGGCAAGTTGAATCGTTCAAGTGGAACCTCCGCCACAGCCGAGATCTCAATCATAAGCCGAGGATCGTAGAGCGATGAGATTTCAACAGTTGTTGTGACTGGGAAGGGGTCATCAAAGAATCTCTGTCTGATCGGTCCGCATTGCATGAATGCGTTGATATCGGTGGTGAACTGATTCAACGAGACAATATCACCCATACGACCGTTCACAGAAGCCAGTAAGTGTTGCACATTGTGCAACACCTGCTCAACCTGGCGTGCCATGTCGTGAGCTCCGACAATCTCACCATCTCGGTTCAAAGACACCTGCCCCTTGAGATACAACGTTTTGCCAGCACCGCCAATAACCATCTGCGAAAACGCGCCAAATGGGCGCCAAAGGGTATCCGGATTGAATGCTTCTGCCATGTTCATAGTGTCCCTTGGAAGAATGTAGCCGTCAGTGTAGCGAACTACACTTATCCATGGATCCAGCTGCGCTCATCATGGCTCCTGTGCGTCTTCCTTCGCAAACACATCCAGTGCAACATTGAGTGCATTGATCGCTGCTGGAAAGCCACCATAGAGTGCCATTTGCCAGATCACCTCGCCAATTTCCTCTCGGGTAAGCCCTACGCTACGTGCGCCAGAAATATTAATCGCGAGTTGAGGCGATGTTTGTGCCCCTATAGCTGTCAAGGCAGCAACCGTGGCAAGGTATCGATCGCGAAGTGGCAAACCAGGGCGTGCATACTGACGACCGTAGGCAAAATCCACAACGCCTTCTGCAAGCCCGGGAACCAGATGCCCATATCGTGCCTCTAGCGCGGCTTCCATTCCGGGGTTAAGTTCTTCAGACAATTCGCGCCCGGTATCAGTTGTTTTATTCATTTTTAATCACTACGTCGCTTCCTGTAAACAAGGAATCCAGAGTCCGATATGTGATACTTAAAATCAACGGATAGATCTTAAGTATCATAAATCGATACTAAAACAGGAAATGAGGTATGAATTCACGACTGCGCGGTGAGATATTCGATTCGCTGAAGGGCGTGCTTAAGGCTCGCGGGTGGACATACTCCGATCTTGCCACCGGCCTTGACCTCTCAGAACCGACCATCAAACGACTGTTCGCCGATGGAGATTGCAAGCTCGGGCGATTGTTGGAAATTTGCGACCTGCTGGACGTGACATTGACCGACCTTACCGAGCGTGCGAAGCGCAGCACTGATGTAGGCCTTGAGCTATCCGAGGCCACCGAGGCTGAGTTGGCAGCCAACCCCTGGCTATTCGATCTTTATGTTTTGCTGCAGAGCGGTGAAACCCCTGAACACATCGCTGAGTACTTGAATATTCCAGCACACCAACTGCATCAGGATTTGCATAAGCTGCATTGTCTTGGGCTGGCTGTTATGAGAGATGATGGCAGATTCAGTGTGTTGACAGATCAGCCTTTGCAACTAAGACGGCACGGACCATTGCACTCACGTGTTCGTGAGATAAACCTGCAATTTGTAGCGAATATCTATGACGAACCTAATGCTGATGGGCAACTGTTTCGTACAATCTCACGGCGCATGCTGCCCGACACTGCGCGCATTTTGCAACAAGAAGTTACTGATCTGGCAGAACGCATTGACAAGCTTGCTCGCCAGGATCGGTTGATTTCATCCGTCGACGCGCTAACAAGTTGGAAATTCACTGCTGCATTCGGATCGGTTAACTTCTCGGCAATACTCGGTCACGAAGTAGAAACCAAGGGTCGCTCATAGGTCGACCAAAAAGTCCCATGGTTACTGAAAACTTTTAACAGCACTAAACCTGCCTAGCGCAGACCCGTCATCAAGCACAGCTCTGGCATGATCCGCAGCGTCTGAAATTGAGTTCGCCACGCCACGCCCATGCAGTATCACCGCCGCTGCGTACACCAGAGAGTCTCGGGTGTATCCCACCTCCCCACCCAATGCCGCCATACCCAGCGTGGCTGCATGCTGGGATAGTTCATGCGCAAATGGATTATCCGGCGCTTTAACCGAACGCACGCTGTCACTGACCAGCTGCGAAGGCAGAGGCACCGCACGCGCTTCGCGCTCGATGCCCAGCTCTGCTGGATCAAGCTCTACAAGCTCCAACGACTCGCCATCATAGCTGGAGAAATAACGAGAGGCCTGCGTTAGCGATGGGGTGACGCCGCCTTCCACTCCACGCACCACTATGGAACTGGCAAAGCCACCCTCCTTCGCAATTCTGGCGTATACCGGCGGGTAAGGCTTATGTACAAAACCTGTGACCATGTGCGAGCCTACACGCGGTTCGAAGGCATTAACCGCCACCTCTATCGTTGTCAGGCAAGGGCGTTTGACAATACGTGTGCGAAGCGCCGCCAAGCCAGCCAGCTCCGGCGCCAGTATTGACTGCGACACATAGGCCCAACCGCACGTATCTGACTCCAGTGAAGCTGCTGCTGTTTGCACACTTGCCAATGCAGGCACACCTGCAGCAGCCAGAACACTTTGGTGGCTTGCACCAAATTTAGGCCCCATTGATTGCACGCCGTGAGTCAGCACCCGCAAACCACACGCTGCCAATACTGCAGGCAAAAACGGTGCGGCCGGGCTGCCTCTCAAATAGCCATCGTAGGGGTCTACGATGCACACCAGATGATCAACTGCTAAAGGCTGAGGCGCTATCCCAGAGTTGATAGCGTCCAGGAGACCAGCCAATTCTTCATCAGTTTCACGCTTCATTCGCAAGGCTATGAAGAAGATTCCTGCTTGTACCTCATCGGCACGCCCCTCAAGCACAATGCGCATAGCGCGAAAAGCATCATCGCGCGGTAAATCCTTGCTCAGAGTGGGTCCTGTAGCGATGCGCTGTAAAACATCGCGCATGAATTCTGAATCGTTCATGTCAATTGATTATCATAGGGGAACTCAGCGCTTATGGTAACCGAGCTTGCATAACGAAAACTCAATGAATTCCGTGCCTACACGCAACCAAAACTACCCGACATTTCTGGATCTTAATGATCGACGGGTTCTGGTGGTTGGCGGTGGTGATGTGGCAAACCGCAAAGTAGAGCGACTCATAGGATCAGGAGCACAGCTTCACCTCATTGCACCAACGCTTGAGCCGTCTCTTAAGGCGCTAAGCGAAGAACATGGCATCAGCCATCATGCACGCGAGCTTGAAGATGACGACTTCAACGGAGCAGCCCTGGTGTTTGCAGCCAGCAATGACGCTGATTTGAACCTGGCAATAGCTGAACGTGGGCATCAGGCGGGCTGTTTTGTGAATGTGGCCAACACGCCTACCGCCAGTAGTTTTCTTGTGCCTTCGTTAATTGATCGTTCACCCCTGCTGGTAGCCGTTTCCAGCACAGGTGCATCACCGGTTCTGGCAAGACTACTAACAGCGCGAATAGAAGCCTACTTGCCGCACACCTATAGCGAGCTGGGAAAATTAGCAGATCGTTATCGTGACCGGATCAGCTCGTATATTCCCGATTGGCGCAAACGCCGCAGGTTCTGGGAGAAGCTGCTAAGTGGACGGGTTGGCGAGCTCATGCTGCAAGGACGTTTGAAAAACATAGATGCTGCCATGCAATCTGCCTTGAAAGAATTCACCGATGAGAAAACCACAGGAGAGGTGTATCTGGTGGGCGCCGGCCCTGGCGACCCTGATCTGTTGAGTTTTCGCGCATTACGTCTTATGCAGCAATGTGATGTCGTGCTCTACGATCGGCTAGTCTCTGACGCCATCATGGCATTGGTGAGCAAAAGCGCCGAACGTGTTTACGTTGGCAAACAACGTGACAATCACGCGGTACCGCAAGAGTCTATTAACGCGCAATTAGCAGCCCTTGCCAAACAGGGCAAACGCGTCTTAAGACTTAAAGGCGGTGACCCGTTCATGTTCGGACGTGGTGGTGAGGAGATTGAAACACTGGCAGCTGAGGGTGTAGATTTCCAGGTGGTACCGGGCATTACCGCAGCCACTGGATGCGCAAGCTACGCAGGCATTCCATTAACCCATAGAGATCATGCCCAAGCTTGTCTGTTCGTTACCGGACATTTAAAAGATGGCACGATAGACCTCGACTGGCATGCGCTCACCAGGGCTAACCAGACAGTCGTTATCTATATGGGGCTGGTAGGGTTACCGGTTATTTGCGAAAAGCTGATTGAAAACGGACTGCCACAAGATCACCCCATTGCCTTGATTGCACAAGGCACAAGATCTGATCAGTCTGTTATTACCGGCACGCTACGTTCCCTACCCGGTCAAGTAGATGACGCTGCCATAAAACCACCCACGCTTATCATCGTAGGAGACGTGGTTAGCCTGCGGGATAAGCTGGCCTGGTTTGAAACCCGTTAGTGATATTGCCCTTACACAACAATCCTGAATCAGCCAATGAATCTTGAACGACTAATCCCGCTTGATCAACTCCTCAACGGGCAGCTCAAACGAGTTGAACATGAGGGGGCAAGAATTCTTTTATGCCGGGTAGACGATGAAGTTCATGCCGTTGATGACATGTGTACGCACGAAGACATCTCATTGTCGCTAGGCGTGCTGTGCGAGCATCGCCTGCGCTGCCCGCTGCATGGCTCAGAGTTTGATGTTCGAGACGGCAAGGTGTTGAATGAGCCTGCAGACGTAGACTTGGCCACCTACCCGATAGCTATTAGCGAAGAGTGGGTTTGCCTAGTCAAGGGCTGAAAGCGTGCTCACCCCCAACACCTTCAAAGCAAAAGCCTGCTCAAGCGCTTCATCCTGCAAAGACGCGTAACGGCCCGTAGCCCCAAAATGCCCACTGCTCATATTGGTTTTGAAGATCAACGAATGGCTATCACTTCGAACGTGCCGATGCTGGGCAACCCATTTGGCAGGTTCCCAATACGTGACACGCGGATCTGATACGCCAGCGGTTACCATCATGGGCGGATAGGACTGATCCTCAATGTTATCGTAAGGTGAGTATTTTCGGATAATATCAAACGCTGCTTTATTGTCCAACGGATTACCCCACTGTGACCATTCCCCGGGAGTGAGTGGTAACGAATCATCAATCAAAGTATTGAGCGCATCAACGAACGGCACGTCGGCAATTGCTCCAGCCCAAAGATCGGGGCATTGATTAATGACAGCACCGACGACTAAGCCACCCGCCGATCCACCTGAAATAATTAATTTGCCCTTAGACGTATAGCCGTTTTCGATAAGGCAATGTGCAACAGCTACCACGTCATCAAAGGTGTTCTGCTTAGCCGCACCACGGGCAGCTTCATACCATGCCCTACCCTTTTCCTGACCACCACGTACATGAGCCAGCACGTAGACAACACCACGGTCGACCAGAGACAGGCTGTTACTGGAAAAACTGGCAGGCACTGACGAACCGTAGGCGCCATACGCACTCAGAAAACACGGGGCGGAGCCGTCAATGTTTGTATCCTTATGGTGCACGAGGGTGACAGGGATGTGTTCATCATCGAAACCCTTGGCTGACAAGCGGCGAACCAAGTAGTCGTTGATATCATGACCAGACGGAATCTGCTCCTGTTTCAACAACGTCCGAGCGCCATCGTCCATAGTGAACGCATACGTTTGCGTCGGTGTGGATGGAGATTCAAAGCTAAACCGAAATACTGATTCATCAAATTCCACCAATGGCTCAAGACTTAGCGCATAAGCTTCCTGAGGGAAATCAACAACCCGCACGCTATCTGCAGCTTCAGTTGCACGGCAGTAGCAAATTCTGGGCAATGCATCTTCTCGTTCCAGCCACATCGTCCAGTCTTTATAGGCATACACATCAAGCACCATGATACCGTCACGGTGCGCTAGCCAATCAACCCAGTGATCTCGCCCCGGGGTCTGGCAGGGTGCTGTCATGATTTTGGAATCCTGTGCACCATCGGCATTTGTATGAATCAGGAACCGATCACCTTGATGCTCCACTTCATATTCGACATCTTGCGCACGTGGTTCGATAACAATAGGTTTGGCTGTAATGTCAGTAGTTGGTATGTACCAGACTTCGCTCTGATCATCCATATCAGAACCTATAAAGACATACTCACCAGATAAGCTTGTCCACACCGAACAAAAAAAACGAGTGTCAGACTCCTCAAAGACAAGAACATCTTCATTAGATGCAGTTCCGCGTTGGTGACGGTACACACGGCTCGGCCTAAAATCATCATCAACCACGGTGTAGAAAAGGTACTCTGCATCTGCCCAACTGATCGAATAAACGTCTTCGATAGTGTCTTCATCAACACCGGTGTGCAGATTCCGGATACGAACGGTATACCGCTCTGCACCATTCACATCAGCACTCCATGCCAGATACCGGTGATCGGGACTGTACTCGACATCACCACAGTCAAAATATTCATGACTCTGTGCTTCATCGTTGAAATTGATCAATAGCTCAAACGAGGCATCCTCTACACGTGAATCACGGGCATAACGAAAGTAGCGTGGATATTCATCACCTTCTTCAAACCGTTCCAGGTAGCACCAGACACCATCGGCGTCGCTCAGCGATTGATCAACGTCTTGAATCCTGCCGCGCATCTCACAGAGCAGCTGCGCCTGGAGATCCACAGTGCCAGCCATCTGCTCTGTAAACCAAAGATTTTCCTGCGTAAGGTACGATTTTATGTCGCGAGGGAGTAGCTCTGGATTATCAACACACGCCTGCCAGTTTTCAGCACGTAACCAATGGTAGTGATCGATCCAGGTTTCGCCATGCAGGGTGCATTGACGAGGAATACGCGTAGCTGCTGGTGGTTTCATAATACGAGTGCGTCGCCCACAAGATGATGCAAACTGGTGACTTGCACATCAGCCAGATCATGTTGTGGCAGAACTTGAGATAACTGGGTTTTACAAATTGCGCAAATCGCTACAAGGTGGGTCACCTTGTCTGAGCTAACGACTGCTTGCAGAGCTTGCGCTCTTGGCAGTGCGCCTTTAACCCGCACCTCCATGAGATCGTCAGTGAGCAGACCACCGCCACCGCCGCAACAAAACGTTTTCTGATGAGTGGTATCGCTGCTCATCTCCACCAATTGCGGCACGCTTGCACGCAGCAGCGCACGTGGAATCGTGAATTGCCCGCCTTTGATGTTGCCCATGCCGGCACCACGAGCCACATTACAGGAATCGTGGAAGGTGACTACTTTATCTGCGTTGCGCGAGGGGTCAAGCGTAATTAATCCAGACTGCAAAAGCTCATGGCTGAGCTCGCAAATATGCTCAGGGCGCGGGTGTTCCGGATCAAGGTAATCAAAGCCACCCACCAGCGTATCCATAAAACTGTAGGCCACTCGCCAAGCGTGACCACACTCACCCATTACGATACGCGAAACGCCCAGCGATTGCGCCGCTGTACTAATGCGCAGGGCTATGGCCTGCATCTGATCATGCTGTCCAGTAAACAATGCAAAATTGGCTGCCTCTGAAGCCTCCGAGCTAAGCGTCCAATGTATGCCTGCCGCGTGCAGCACCTTCGCCATACCGATAAGACCATCAACATGGGGTTCAGCAAAAAAATCTGCAGATGGCGTAACGACCAACATATCGGCAGTCGCGTCATCCAAGGGAAGCCGTATTGCCAATCCGGTCTCATCAAGGATATCTTCCTCAAGGCTTTCCAACACGTTGGCCAGCGCCGGCTTTTTCATACCGAGGTTGTTGCCCACCGAATTCACCTTGCCGATAATTTCCTGAGAATACTGTTGCCCCAGACCAATGGCAGCAAGAATCTCACGGCCTGCCATCGTCACTTCGCTGGTATCAATGCCTTTAGGGCAAAACACCGTGCACCGACGACACTCAGAGCATTGATGAAAATAACGATACCAGTCTTCCAACATGGGCTTGTCCAGATCACGCGCACCTACAAGCTTTGGAAACAACTTGCCCGCAAGCGTAAAGTGTCGCCGGTAAACCGAGCGAATAAGATCCTGCCTTGCCACCGGCATATTTTTCGGATCTGCCGTACCCAGAAAATAATGACACTTGTCGGTGCAAGCACCGCACTTAGTGCAGGTATCCATGAACACCTGCAGTCCGCGACGTTCTTTTAAAAGCTCCCCCAGCCGGGCTATAGCTCTGTCGTGCCAATCTGCTACTAGCTTTCCAGGTAAGCCGGATGCTTCCTGAATTGCGGGCGTGGCATTGGCCGTGTGGGTTTGCGCCATGGCCCCCTCGTGCAAAATAGGGATAACGCGATAGCGACCTACGACAGGATCTGGTGTGTGCTTATCTGCATTCATGAGCGATCACGCTGATTGAACGTTGGGCTGAATACAACACCCACGCCATGGACCAGTTTGCTTATCGGGAACACAAACAGCAGAATTAACACCAACGAAAGATGAATGATAAGCCCTGCATGATCAGGTAACGGCATCCAGTTCAGTACAAACGTTCCACGAAAAAACTCCCCCACCTCAAACAGATTTGTTGGCCACACTCGTTTGATAAGCACACCGCTAAGCGCGATGCACAACAGTAAAACAAGATGCAAGTAATCACTGGGGGAAGAGATGTAACGCATCCTGTCAATCAACAGGCGTCTTAACAACAGTATTACAAGCCCGGTGACCAACGCCAGCGTTGCCCAAATGCCAAAGCGTATAAATGGCACGATAAAAATCGGCAACACTTCATAAGCAAAACGCAGATGCATCACAAGCGTCCAAAGCAACCCATAGTGAAACGCAAGACTTGCAAGCCAAGTGGTACGGTTGGCTCTAGCCAGTGAACGGAAAGTAAAAACCTCTAGAAACAGGCGACCCAAGACACCAACGCGACTTCGAGGTGCAGGCGCAAGCGGAATTAAAAAGCGAGAACGCGCCCCTAACCAGACCGAGACACGATAGGCAATACCACATACCAGCCACAACCACGCTAGTGAGAAGGCAATACCTACCAAGGTGTCAAACACAGCCTGTCGGTTTTGGCAATCCTGCGTAGCGACACGCCTGTTTCGCTGGGCCTTTAGGGAAAAGCTCATACAGATACTTACTGTTGCCCTTCTCTTTGCCAAAGCGCTTACCTATCTGCTTGGTCAGAATTCGGATAGCAGGTGCGATTTCGTAGTTCTCGTAATATTCTTGCAAAAAATGAATAACCTCCCAGTGCGCCTCACTAAGCTCGATACCGTCAGCCGCCGCCAGTTCAACGGCCAACGGTTGCGACCAGCTGTCACGGCTCATCAGGTAGCCTTCATGATCGGTCTCTAAAGAGTCAATTAGGGCGGTCATTATGTCAGTGCTCAATCTGAACGGCGATGGCTGTGTGCCACTGGTAGTGAGGAGTTCATAGCCTCTTCACGCAATGACGATACCGCATTGGCATGCCCATCAAAGCCCTCATACTCAGCAAAGCGGTGTGTATGTGGAGCCATCTCCTTGTAACCTGTGGCGGTCATATGGCCGATTGAACATGTTTTGATAAAGTCGAGCACACCCAATGGCGAATGGGTGCGTGCAGCACCCGATGTAGGTAGTACGCAATTGGGGCCCATCATGTAATTGGCGATTGAACCTGCAGCGTTCTCACCCAATAGTATTTCACTGGCATTTCGAATATGCGCAAGGTGTTCATAAGGGTGTGTGGATAACACCTGACAGTGCTCTGGGGCATAGTCGTTAATAAACTGGAAGGCTGCCTCTTTTGAATCTGCAAGCACCACCCCGCCCCGCTGGCCACTGAGCACAGTGGATGAATAACCTGCCAGTGTGTCGCGTTGTTGATCCCAGTAACGTGGAATAGCCTGAATAACAGCCTCAGCGATAGCACGATCCCAGGTCACCAGAAACGAGCTGCTGTCGTTACCATGCTCTGATTCGATGGTCATATCCAATGCTGCAATCAGCGGGTTGGCTGTCTCGTCTGCCAGAATAATGGTTTCACTGGGCCCTGCAGGTAGACCTGGATCAATACGCCCCACCAGTAGTCGTTTAGCGGCCACTAACCATGGACTACCCGGACCTACAATTTTAAAACAACGCGGAATAGTTTCAGTGCCATAAGCCGCGGCTGCAACTGCCTGAGCGCCACCCGCCTTGAAGACCTGTTCCACACCCGCAAGCCTTGCAGCCACCAGAGTTGCAGGATCTACTTGGCCGTCTGGCCCGGGCGGCGTGAGGATGACAGGATTGGGAACACCAGCAACTGCGGCAGGCACCGCCGTCATTAGCGTTACTGAAGGAAACGAGCCCTTGCCTCGCGGTGAATAACACGCTACCGAATCTATCGGTGTGGCGCGTTCGCCCACCAGAACACCCGGACGAATTTCTTTCATCCACATCTCTGGAGGCCGCTGAGCCTCATGAAAACGTCGAATGTTATCAGCCGAATATTCCAGAGTTTCAATCATGGCTTTATCCACCTGATCAAACGCTTTGTCGATGTCTTTACGCGTGGCAGCCAACTGTGTTGACTGCAGGGAGGCGGCTCCATCAAATTGCCGCCCAAACCGTGCAACAGCTTCATCTCCCTCATCCAGCACAGCCTGAATAATGGGGCGCACACCGGCGATAAACGGCTCGAGATCATCCTCTGCCCGACTGAGCAGTTGAGCGTATTGTTTGGCATCAAGCTTGGCAAGCTCATGCAGGGATACGGCAGGGTAATCTCGCGAAGACATTAATTTTTTCTCAAGCCAGTGCCAGCGCACCGGGGTCTAGTATAGCTTGCACGACCGTCTACTTCAGGCAGTAACTATTCAACGCATCCTTTAACCACTGAGTGTCCTGCAAGTGCTCACGCCAGGCAGGCCTGAAGTGCACAAGCCCCTCAACGATACCTGCTGAATAATGACCATTCAGATCATCCATACCCGCAACCGCTAAACCGCCCTTTGCAAGGTAGGTGCTTTCAAGTTGACTGGACGCACTCGATTCTTGTTTTACGCTGGCAACCGAAGCGGCATCTGCATTAGCTACCAACACGCCTGCGTACTCAGCGCAAATAGCCGACACATCGTTTCCACTATCGCCTGCAAACATAACCTCATGGGGCCAAGTGTGTAAATGGGTTTGAAGATGGGTAACTGCCTCGCGCTTGGTTGCCGAACGAGGCAGCACATCCAACAGACCAAGCGATTTTTCAGGATCATGGCTGAACACCAGTGAAGCATTAACACCCTGTTTATTCAAACGCGACTCAACGTCGTTGCGCAATTGATTCTGATCAACTGATTCAGCAAAATAATAGCTTCGCTTGAAGGTCGATTGCCGGTCCTCTTCCTGCTCTTGCAGGTTGCCTATATCGGCTAACAACGCATGGACATCTTCTGAATTGCCACCGTTCCAATCACGGGCCACAACAGACTCCCACTCAGTGCTGCGTATCCAGTTGTTATCTTGCCTGATGTAAATACTGGTACCCACATCAGCGCCGATAAAATCAGGCACAGGCAAGTCGTACTCTGTAATGGCGTCCAGCACGCGTGATAGATCACGCCCACTGACATAGGCGAGCGCCATATCGTAGGTGCGCAACAGATGCCACAGGATGGGACGCGCGTGCGGCGACTCTTCCTGCTCACCGTTAGGCAGCAGTGTTCTATCCAGATCGGTGCACAAAAGCTTCATTCGGAAGGCTCTGCAATTTCCTGTGGTTGCGAGGGATTGTTGTTCGCTGAACTACCGGACGTCGCAGGTTCTGGGGGCAGGCCTTCCTGGGGCGTGCCTTCCGGTGCTCGGCACTCGCCCAGAAAATCGTAATAGTCCATGGCCTCAAGAACGCCCGCTGCGAACGTTTTATCCGTGAAATAGATAGAGCTGCCCTCTTCTACACCGGAGAGCTCTTCATGGCTGCGATTACCCACAATAGCTGCCAATGTGTTGCCTCGCATTATGTCCTCATCCGCTCCTGAGCCACCAATAGCCAGTGTACGTTCAAGCGGTATATCAAACTGCGCCAGCAAGAAACGCATAGCCAGCCCTTTTGAAGCTCTGATAGGAACAACATTCAAATACTGGCCGTGCGAGAAGAAGACATTAACGGCCTGGTCTTCCTGGTAGAGCATGGCGCTAATCTGTTCAATCGACGGAGCTTTTTCTGGATCGTACAGGTAGCTGATTTTACAAGAACTCTGCTGTGCTTCTTCGCGTAACGACACACCCTCAATCCCACGCATCACACGCCGCACTTGTCGTGGCGTCCATTGTTTTTCGATGTGATGAGTCCAGGCAGTGTCATCTGTGAATGTTGGTGCATAGTTTATCTGGGTGCCCAGGCTTGTTATCAGAAAATCAGGCTCAGGTATGTTGTGACGCTTCAACAGGCGCAACGCTGCATCGAGTCTGAGGCCAGTGTTTATGCCGAACTTCATACGCGTACGATGCTTTCGAACATGGTCTATAAGCTTTTTCAATGCATCATCATCACCAAGCAAGCTGCGATTAAGATCAGTAAACAAGGCACGATCTATCAGACTGGCCTGAATATCTCTCACCGCTGCCGGTGCGCGCGTTTTCTCATTGGCACTCAGAACCTCACCGAGCATTTCCATGTACAGATGAGAATGTGCTTCCCACGCATAGTGTTCACGCACCCCCTTTAATCCTGCGACAGACATTGTCTGCCACGCTTCCCAGTTATCAATGACTTTGTGAATGGCCTCAGCAATGCTCGAAGCTTCCAGCGGGTTGATCAACAACCCGTTCTTACAGTTACCAATAATATCCACTGGCCCGCCGTCTTCAGTGGCGACGATAGGCAATCCGCTGGCAGCAGCTTCAATCAGCGTCAGACCAAAGGGTTCTGTCAGCGCAGGATTGACAAACACCCCACTCGATAATGTGGCAAGCCGGTAGAGCACAGGCACATCCTCGGAACTGTGCTGCTTGGGATAAGCCACCTTGCCGTACAAATCATAAACATCGATTAGCGTTAGCAACTCGGTAAACACTTCGCGAGCACCACTATCCAGATTAGCGATCTCCTCGCGATTGCCCATCACGATGACAAGGTTTGCTCGTTCCTGAAGCTCAGGATCAGCTCCATAGGCGTGCACCAGAGTGGCAATATTCTTCTTGGCGTCAGCCCGGGAAAGCGCCAGTATCATCGGCTTTTCCGGTTCTCGAAGAAAGCGTTGCAGTGTCTGCACCATCGCCGCATCCTGCTCCGGACCTTTGGGCGGATGAAATCGTGAGAGGTCGGTGCCTGGCGCTATGACACGCATGGCGTCAGGACGATAGAAATCGTAGAGCTCATATTGCTCTGTAATTTCCTGATGCGTACTGGTAATTACCCGACTGGCACTGGCCAAGGTCTGCTCTTCTGCCGCCAATCTCCGACTCATTTGGTAGCGAGCGTCGATCTCTGCCATATCCAGACCACTGACTAGCAGACGCCGACGTTTTACACGCCCCAGTGAGTGTCCGGTATGCACTAGCGGAACATCCAGCATATAAGACAGACGGCTGCCCACATACCCGCCATCAGCATAATGGCTATGCACAACATCAGGCGTCTGACCGGCGCTTTTGTAATGCGCGTCTACATTGTCAACAAAGGTGTCCAGGTGCTCCCACAACTGCTCCTTGGGCAGATAGTCGGGGCCGCCAGCATCGATTCTCACAATGGTAGCCTTCGGCGCTAAGGCCTCCGACGCTTGCGCGTAATCGTCAGCAACCGAGGCGCAATCGATTCTTCGGGTGACAAGATCTACATGTGCCACCTGCGGATGTTCTGCCAAGGCCTTGGCTAGCTCCACCACATAGAGAACCTGCCCTCCTGTATCCGCATCGCGTCCAAGCTCGAGCGCGTTGGCACGAATGAGTCCGTGCACGCTAATAAGACAAATGCGTATAAGTGGCTGTGGCATTGTATTGAGTTATCTCCTCAATTTGGTACGTAATTAAACGAACGCTGGAACGCTCGTCTATACGACGGCGAAGCGATAGAATACGTACAGGTTACTCAAATTGCTAGCCTAACCTGTTGCAAGTTGGCTAGCCCGTCAGTGAAATTTTTACCGTCAAAACCGCAAAAACTGTGCTCTTCCGTTAATACGCTGCGCAAGCTCTACTGAGGTGTGTAGCACCTGCTCTCAATCCTTCGACAGGAAGTCTTGCAATAATCTCAGACCGATATTTATGGAACATATTCAAAGCTACTATTCCAATTCAGCAAATTCAAGCCCTGATCGCCCAACCTTAGTGGGCGAGCATGAGGCTGATGTTTGCGTGGTGGGTGGCGGGTTCAGCGGGCTCAGCGCAGCGTTACATCTGGCCAGACAGGGCCGTCAGGTTACCCTTCTGGAAGGCGCGCGAATCGGCTGGGGAGCCTCTGGCCGAAATGGTGGACAGGTGGTCAATGGCTTGAATGCAAGTCTGGATACCATTGGCAAACGCTACGGCCAACCTACCGCAGATTTTGTCGGCTCGCTTGTCCAGGAGGGTGCATCCATCATCCGCGGATTCGTTGATGACTACGCCATCAACTGCGATATCAAACCACGAAATATCTTTGTCGCCTTCAACGCACGTCAAATGCGTGAGCTTGAAGCTAAACAAACTCTCTGGGCCTCTCACGGTATGCACGATCACGAGCTGCTCGATGAACGTGCAGTGCAACAGCATGTGGGATCCAAACGCTATTGCGGAGGTATGATTGACCACTCAGGCGGGCATCTGCACCCTCTGAATCTTGCCCTGGGTGAGGCGGCTGCACTTGAATCTTTGGGCGGCGTCATCTTCGAACAAAGCCGCGTAACACGAGTGGAGTCAAAAGACAAAGAACCTCAGGTATTCACCGAATCAGGTAACGTGCGCTGCAAAACGCTGATCCTCTGTGGCAACGCCTATCTAGGCCAAAGCGTGCCAGAGTTAGCACCTCGTGTCATGCCAGTGTCAACACAAGTCATGGCAACCGAGCCACTGGATGACGCGCTGGCTCAGGAGATACTGCCCACTGATAGCTGCGTAGAAGATGTCAGATACATTCTTGACTACTACCGTTTGTCAGCCGATAAGCGACTACTGTTCGGCGGCGGTACCGTGTACGGCGGTCGTGACCCTGCCGACGTGGAAGCCAAGCTTCGCCCGCAGATGGAAAAAGTGTTTCCGCAATTAAAAGGTGTGAAGATCAGCCATGCTTGGAGCGGCAACTTTGCCTTGTCATTTTCGCGTGTACCGCAGCTAGGCAAGCTCGGTGATAACACCTTTTTTGCCATGGGCTATAGCGGACACGGTGTCACCGGCTCACATCTCTATGGCCGCTTACTGGCCGAGGCCATCAGTGGCGACTCGCAAAGGTTTGACCGTTTTGCCGAACTGCCCTGGTATCCGTTTCCCGGTGGTCAACGCTTGCGTGCTCCTTATTCCACCCTCGGGTCTTGGTGGTATGGGCTGCGTGATGCGGTAGGCATATAGACGGTTGCTCGAACTCAAAATCTCAAGCTCTCTCTCCTATTGCTATTTTCGGGCTGAGTCTTGGGAAACTGTCCGAAATGACAATATTCAGGCATGATCACCCTCAACAACACTAACATTGCACTAGACATATGAGAAAGACCCTAGGAATCCTGCAGGCTGGCCGTTCCCCTGAGGAAGTACTGGATCGCTATCCAGACTATAACCAGATGTTCGTTGATCTACTGGGAGCTGACAGTTTCGACTATCGCCATTGGGCGGTGCTGGACAACGAATTCCCGGACTCTGTCAATGAAGCTGATGCCTGGCTTATTACTGGCTCTCGCTTTGGTGCTTACGAGCCCCATGCCTGGATACCGCCGCTAGAACAACTGATTCGCGATATCTACGCCAAAGGGTCGGCTATGGTGGGCATCTGCTTTGGTCATCAGATTATCGCTCAAGCCTTAGGTGGCAAAGTTGAAAAATTCGACGGTGGCTGGTCGGTTGGTCGGGTCGAATACCAGCTGGATTCAACGGTGTTTGGCGAAGCGTCCCAGACAAATGTTCCGCTGATGGCCTTCCATCAGGATCAGGTAACTCAAGCTCCAGAGTGCGCCACCAATGCAGGCAGCACCTCGTTCTGCGAGAACGCAGCGTTGGTTTATGACTCGCGAATCCTCACCATTCAGCCTCACCCTGAGTTTGATGCCTCATTCGTGGCCGCTTTGCTTGAGGCCCGCAGCGCTATATTGCCGAAGGATATTTTGCATCAAGCCAATCAAACACTCGGCGAACCTTTACAGCAAGACCCGATTGCGCTCACCCTTAGAAATTTCCTCAATAGCGACCCAGCATTATCTGGCGCAAACTAGACTCGCTTATACTTCCCACCTGCTTACAGGTCCAACAGGATATTTATGAGCCATTCAGATCAATGGATGCACGAACTGCCCGAGGCGTTCCACTCTTGGCTTGATGGCAGGCGAGTAGACGATGTGGAGTGCGT
>JALZVU010000158.1 GCA_023301795.1 Granulosicoccus sp. | reverse complement strand
TCAGGCTCATCCGCGCAGGCGAAATGCGTCATGACACCGTGCCAACGAATACCCTCATCACGAGCAAGAACAGCCTCGGCCTCAGCCGGTTGCAGCCCTAAGCGTCCCATTCCAGTGTCGATTTTCAACCACGCTGCAAGCGCTTGTCGCTGCGAGCATTGCCGATACCACTGGTATTGTTCCATGTCGTGAATAACTGGCCAGAGATCGTGTTGACTCATCTCGACACACGCGTCGGGGCTTTGAGGCCCTTGCAACACGAGAACAGGCTGACGGATACCGGATTCACGCAGCTCCATCGCCTCCCCTAACGTGACAACGGCAAACCCATCGGCGTCACTCTCAGACGGCTTCGCTCCTGGTGACAAGGCGTGCGCCACCGCAACCGCACCGTGGCCATAAGCGTCGGCCTTGATCGTAGCGAATTGACGAGAGCCACCACTACAACGCCTGGCTGTAGCTAAATTTGCTCGTATGGCGTCAAGGTTAATCTGAATCGATACGGAACGCAGGTTCTGATCGAGCACCGGTGGAATCATAGTTTGGACCTGAGAGGACACGGATAGACTCAAGATAACATCACCAGACTCACTATCAGGCAAATGGGCAAAGCCTTAGGCTTAGGTGTATTTCATTCTGCGTTGCCGTCCTATCCTGCATAGCCAACTTATCAGGCATACACCACGACAAGCCCAATCAGCTAAATTCACCGGTCATTATTTCTGGCGAGAAATTTTCAAAGCGGGTGTAGCGACCCAGAAAGGTCAGGTTTACTGCACCAATAGGTCCGTTTCTCTGCTTCCTGATCAGAATTTCAGCTCGCCCTTTGCTGGCTTCGTCGTCGGGGTTGTACACCTCATCACGATAGATAAACATGATGACATCCGCATCCTGCTCGATAGCACCAGATTCACGCAAATCTGACATAACAGGGCGTTTGTCAGGACGTTGCTCGAGACTTCTGTTGAGCTGAGAGAGCGCAATAATGGGTACTTCGAGCTCTTTAGCTAGCGCTTTTAGTGAACGGGAAATCTCGGAAATCTCTGTAGCACGGTTCTCACGGCTATCAGACACCTGCATCAGCTGCAGATAATCGATAACGATAAGACTCAAGCCGTGCTCTCGTGCCAGTCGACGACAGCGGGCCCGCAGCTCGGTAGGTGTCAGAGCGGGCGTGTCGTCGATATAGACGTTGCGCTTTTGATTAAGAAGTGTGATGGCCGATGTAATTCTGGGCCAGTCTTGCTCAGTGAGGTTACCAGTTCTCAGTTTTTGTAATTCAACACGCCCCAGCGAGGAAATCATCCGCATACCCAACTGCTCGGCGGGCATTTCCATACTGAATATCGCCACAGGCGAATCAGAATCCATGGCTGCATTTTCAGCAACGTTCATGGCAAACGTTGTTTTACCCATAGACGGGCGACCAGCCACGATAATCAGATCTGACTTCTGCAGACCACTGGTTTTTTCATCCAGTTCGGTAAATCCAGTGGAAATGCCCGTGATCGCATCGTCAGACTCGAACAGGTAATTGATACGCTCAACAGCATTTGACAGCACGCTCTTGATGTCGTGGAAACCGGTTCCGCTTTTAGCCGTTTGGTCTGCGATAGCAAACACTTTTGTTTCCGCAGCATCCAGCAAGTCCTTGGCGCTACGTCCGTCCGCATCGTAGGCACTGTCCGCAATCTCATTCGCCACTGCAATAAGCTGACGCAGCACCGATCTTTCACGGACGATTTCTGCGTATTCTTTGATGTTTCCAGCACTGGGCGCTACTTCAGCTAGCGCACCGACGTAATTTAAACCACCCGAGTCTTCGAGCTCGCCGTGAGTTTGCAGCCAACCGGTCACTGTTACTACATCAGGGTGACGACCCTCCGTAGCAAGCGCTGAGATAGCTCGGAAAATAAGCTTGTGGCTGTATTGATAGAAGTCGCCCTCCGTGACCGTTTCAGAGACTTTATCAAAGGCCTCACTAGCCTCCAACATCAAAACGCCGAGTATGGCCTGCTCCGCTTCTGTGGAATGAGGCGGTGCGTGATGTGCTCTTTTGGAGAGTGACTCAAGCAACTGATCCGTGTTGCCTCGAGTATTACGATCGCGTCCATTATTGCGCGACTTACCTTTGTGATTTCCCGAGTTATATCCGCCATCCGGGCCGCCACCGGAATAAAGTGGTGGTACAGGCATATCGGGAGGAGCATCCGAGAAAGACTGCGGGCCTATTCCATAGTCTTCAGGAGAGGCGCCAAAGTCAGATGCATCTGCAGCGTCATCGTATTGATCATACGAAGGCATCGGTGGGATGTCACGTTCATCAGGTGTATTTGACATCAGAACGAACACTCCACCTGTTCAGGGCTGCGAAAACGCTTTAGGCAGGCACCGCTTAAAGGCGATGCCGCCCGAAAAACCTAAACTTCTTCGCCAACCACGTTGACGATAACGTCAGCGTTAACATCGGCATGCAAATGCAGTGTTACTGGATGCTCACCGACAGCCCGCAGCGGACCTTCTGCCAGACGCACTTCTTTTTTCTCAACAACATGACCTGCTGTTTCGAAAGCCTGACGAACTTCTTCTGCGCCAATAGAACCGAACAGCTTGCCTTCCGTTCCAGCACGCGATGTGATACTGACAGTCATACCGTCAAGCACACCTTTGCGAGTGTTGGCTTCTGCCAGACTCTCTGCCTGCAAGCGCTCGAGGTCAGCTCGGCGCTGCTTGAAGGCTTCCATGTTCTCTGGCGTGGCTCTTTCGGCCTTGCCTTGAGGTAGTAAAAAATTACGAGCAAAGCCTGCTTTTACATCAACCAGATCGCCAAGCAATCCGAGTTTATCAATTTTCTCAAGCAATATGATTTGCATGATGATTCTCCGTAGAAATCTTTAAATTACTGTTCTTTGGAGCGCCGAAGACTGAAGATATTATCTGCAAGCCCTAGTGACGCCAAAAGAAGCAATGTGTGTGGCAACATCAGTAGCACGTAGATTCCGTGTAACCAGAGCCTGTGCATACCGCGTTGTTTCACCAAGGCATGCGCAACGGCAAGCCCTTGAATAAAAAAAGCAAAAATAACAGCTGTAGCGACAGCTCCAGCCACCTGTCCGCCCATTGACAATGAGAGGAAAATGACTCCAATACAGGCTACCGCTGCCGTGCGCCCCAAACTCAACGCATGAAACTCTTTCTGAAAGCCACCAGGGTTGACGAGTCCAGCCTGCCACGAACGCGCTAGAAACAACGCGCCCAGTGCAATACTCATGACTGACACACCCATGGCACCTGTCATCATAGTTGCCATAGTGGTGATGAACTCTTCTCTCTGTTCTTCAGTGATCATGCCCAAATCGCCTGGCTGACCAGGCAGCGTTGCCGCTGCACCGACATCACCAAACTGGCTACGCCAGAAAGCGGTTGTATCACCCATGGCCAGACTAAGAAGCACCACAGCCAACACACCGCAAACAACGATGGCGAGTACCGCGTAGTTAAGCTTCACACTGCGGGCCAGAACAAAGGCTGCAATGATGGCTGGCAACCAGAAAACGGTAGCAATGATAGGAATGTGAAGCGCTGTTCCATACAAAGCTAACGAGACAACCACTAACAGGAGCAAACAACCACCGGCAACCTTCAACGCTGCAAGCTCGCCATGACGCAAAGCCACGAAAGCAACAACTGCAGCACTGGCAATAAGGCAGAGCATTGAGAGCACACTACCGAAAAGTACTAAACCAGCAGCTCCGCCCGATACGAGCAGAGCTGGAATCCACAACGCACCCAGCAAGAGTGAGGCTGCCACTGCAGCCGCACTCATCGGGCCTTTATCTGAAATACGCGCTAACGCAATCATGGTGTGCTGTTGGTTCTAAACGCTGTTTAGTGCTGATCTGTGTACGGCAGCAAGGCGACGTAGCGAGCACGCTTGATCGCAGTAGCCAGTTGACGCTGATATCGGGCTTTTGTGCCTGTGATTCTGCTAGGCACAATTTTACCGGTTTCAGTAACAAAGCCCTTGAGAAGCTCGAGGTCTTTGTAATCGATTTCAGTGATGCCTTCGGCAGTGAAACGGCAGTATTTACGACGACGGAAATAACGTGACATAAGTGTTCTCCAATGAGGGTCTAGTTGGCAGCTGGTGCAGGATCGGCAGCAGGGCTGGCCGAATCTGTGCTGCTATCGTCAGCCGCACGCGCCTTACGCTCTTCATCACCGCGAGATTCATCTTTCTTAATCAGATGAGAAGCTTCAGTAACGGGTCCTTTTTGCAAAAGAACCATGTGCCGGATTACAGCATCATTGAATTTGAACGCACTGCTGAGCTCATCGAGTGCTTCTTGCCCGCATTCGATGTTTAGCAGCGTGTAGTGAGCTTTGTAGATTTTGTTGATCGGGTAGGCCAACTGACGGCGCCCCCAATCTTCCTGACGGTGGATAACACCTTCTCGGCTCTCGATGATTCCACGATATCGTTCTATCATCGCAGGAACCTGTTCACTCTGGTCAGGATGGACCAGAAACACAATTTCGTAGTGGCGCATTATTGCTCCCTTTGGATGGGGCCCGTTACACAAAAACGAATCAACTGAATGGTCGGTTGACGGGCGTTATTGGCAACTGGACGAGGAAGGACGCATTGCCCGTTGGCAAAGCCTTTCAATTATATCGGCTTGAACCGGCGATTGCAATACGCAGGCACACCGTGTTACATGCGCTGACGCACAACCTCAAACAGGCTGACACCCGCAGCCACAGAGACATTCAGGCTGGATACGGTGCCCTGCATAGGCAGGTGGAACAGATCGTCGCATTGTTCGCGGGTCAACCGTCTCAACCCACTGCCCTCTGCACCCATGATTAGCGCCACATGCCCTTTCAGATCTACTTGGTAGAGGCTGGAGCTTGACTCACCAGCAGCGCCGTAGACCCACACACCAAGATCCTTGAGCTCAGTGATGGCACGTTGCAAATTTGTCACCTGAAACAGAGGGACAGTCTCCGCCGCTCCACACGCCACTTTTCGCACCACAGGCGTCAGCCCTACACTATTGTTGGCAGGAACTATTACGGCATCGACACCCGCCGCATCGGCCGAACGCAAACACGCTCCAAGATTATGCGGGTCTTGCACTTCATCAAGAATCAGCAATAGGAGAGCTCTGGATCGAGGCTCTTCCAGAGCTGATTTTATAAAGCCTGCAAGATCATCACGAACACCTTGAGACGACGCTCGCAGCACCGCCACAACTCCCTGGTGTTGAAGATCAGGGGCCAGTTCGTTAAGAAGCGAACGATTCACCTCTTCAGTCTCTATGGCATGTTTCTGCGCCAACAACCGCAAATCTTTCAGCCGCGTGTCACGTCGTCCTTTTTGAACCAGCAGTTTTTCGATCTCGCTGGCTGACGATTTAAGCGCAGCCTTTACGCTGTGCAAACCACCGATATACTCTTGAGCGCTCACCAACTCACCCTGTGCAATATTCGCTTAGCGGCATCACGACTTTTTCTTACTACCGGTTTTCTTGGTGGTCGCTTTTTTCTTGGTAGCTACCTTCGCCACTGCCTTTTTCTTACTAGATTTCGCTGATGTTGCGCTTTTCGATGCAATTTTCTTTGTGGCAGCCTTCTTCGCAGCTACTTTCTTGGACGCCACTTTCTTAGTAGC
>JALZVU010000157.1 GCA_023301795.1 Granulosicoccus sp. | reverse complement strand
GCAGCTTCCGGAAGCTGCCAGCCTACAGCGCCTGGCAGCTGCCAAAAGCGCGACGTAACAAACTAACGGCAGATTGCCGGATCCATCGTGGCAATACTATGCAGGTAAATCTATCTGGCAGTTTTTTCGAGGCATTCGGAATGCCTGAAAACTTCGAAGTGGACAACGCGCAGCTTACTCAGCGCTTTCGCCAGCTTCAACAACATCTGCATCCTGATCGATTTGCCTCTAAGCCTGAGGCAGAGCGGCGTTGGTCAATGCAGGCTGCCAGTTTTGTTAATGAGGCATACCAGACATTGCAAAACGATCTGCGTAGGGCGGGATATATACTGCAGCGCAATGGCATTTCGATTGATGAAGAAACCGACACACAGATGGACCCCATGTTTCTCATGGAGCAAATGGAGTTGAGGGAATCACTCGAGATGGCTGAGAGCGCGGCAGACCCGCTCAGTTCGCTAGATGAAATTCGCGGACTGCTCCGGTCGTCAATCGTTGAAAAAAACGAAGCTTTTGCAACAGCTGCAGAGGCTGCAAGCTGGCAAGATGCACGAACCGTGGCAAGGCAATGGCAATTCCTCGACAAGCTTCTCAAAGAAACAAAACACGTCGAAGAGCGACTCGACGCCTAAGAGGCTGTGGTTAACTTGGGCGCTGATAGCGCTGACCACCTGCCGCACTGTTAAACTTACACAATCGAACACTAGGGAACTAACACGTGGCGCTGCTGCAAATTGCCGAACCTGGACAATCACAGGCACCCCATCAACACAAGCTAGCGGTGGGCATTGATTTAGGGACAACTAATTCGCTGGTTGCGACGGTGCGAAGCGGAGTTGCCGATGTGCTCAGCGACGCCGAAGGTCATCGTTCTGTGCCTTCCGTTGTTAGTTTTTCGGCTGACGCTCAGCCGCTTGTTGGCCAGCGTGCCGATGAGCTTACCGGCGATACAAGCAGTGTTATTCGCTCAGCCAAAAGACTGATGGGCAAGGGCGGGTTAGATCTGGCTGATTCCTGGTTATCGGATCACTACAAGTTTGATACAAGCTCTGGATCTTTGCCGGCGTTTGTCACTCAGGCTGGAAGCAAGACAGCGGTTGATGTTTCAGCAGCTATATTAAGCCAGCTGCGGGAAACTGCCGAACAGAGTCTGGGTGGTGATTTGGTCGGAGCTGTCATTACAGTGCCAGCCTATTTCGATGATGCCCAGCGCCAGGCAACAAAAGACGCGGCCGCTCTTGCTGGCCTCAATGTGCTCAGATTAATCAACGAGCCGACCGCTGCGGCGGTGGCGTATGGCTTGGATAATGATGAAGAGGGCATTGTTGCCATTTATGACCTTGGTGGTGGAACCTTCGACATATCGTTGCTGCGTATGCAGCATGGAATATTCGAGGTACTTGCAACCGCTGGAGATACCTCGCTAGGGGGCGATGATATTGATAATGCTCTGGTGGGATGGTTGCTTGAAAAAGCGGGTGTCAGCAAGCTTGATGATGAGCAGGCCAGTGCGGACGTCAAACGTTATGCTCAAACGGTCAAAGAGGCGTTAAGTGCTGCAGACAGTGTGGCAATAGACTGGAGATTCTCAGAGGGCCATCACGTTAGCGAGCAACTCGACAAAGCTGCATTCAACGACATTATCAGTCCGTTGGTGGCCCGAACGCTAAAGCCTTGCAGGCAGGTGTTGCGTGACGCTGACATCGAAAAAAGTGATGTGCGCGCTGTGGTTATGGTGGGGGGCTCAACACGAGTGCCTATGGTGCGAGAATCTGTCAGCGATTTTTTCGGCAAGCCGGTACTGACGTCGATCAATCCTGACGAGGTTGTTGCCGTGGGTGCTGCTATTCAGGCAGATATACTTGCCGGCAACAAGCCGGACAACGATTTGCTACTACTCGATGTCACGCCGCTGTCTCTGGGTCTGGAAATTATGGGTGGCCTGGTTGAAAAGGTTATTCAGCGCAATACCACTATTCCCATCACTCGAGGGCAAGAATTCACAACGTACAAAGACGGTCAGACCTCCATGGCTGTCCACGTGTTGCAGGGCGAGCGTGAGCTGGTCGATGATTGCCGTTCTCTGGCACGGTTCGAATTAAATGGTTTTCCTCCCAAGGCTGCAGGTGCTTCGCGCATACAGGTGTTGTTTCAGGTTGATGCTGACGGACTTCTCACAGTGAGCGCACTGGAGAAGGAGAGCGGTGTAGTGGCAAGTGTCGACGTCAAACCGTCTTATGGATTGTCAGACGGCGAGATCGAAAGAATGCTTAGGGAGTCGATGGAGAATGCCGGTGACGATATGCAGAAACGATTGTTGCAAGAGCAGCGTGTTGATGCGTCGCGGGTTCTGGAAGCCATAGGTAGTGCTCTGGACGCTGATGGTGATGAACACCTGACTCACGATGAGCGCGATGTCATTGATAAACTTATTGTTGCGCTGCGTGACTGCCAGGAAAGTGACAGTCGTGAAGCCATTAAAAAGGCCATTCACGATCTGGAGAATGGGAGTAGTGCTTTTGTGGAAAGACGCATGAATGCCAGTGTGAGAAAAATGATGTCCGGGCAGGGGATCGATAACATCGACTCCTCGGCATGGACACGTTCTGAAAAAATCGACGATACGTCTGTGTGAAATCAGCTAGTGTCATGACGGTTTGTCGTGGCCTTCGTACCTATACAAAACCCTTTTCGATACATACAACCAGTTTTCAACGTGGAGTTATTGGCGTCATGCCCACCATAACAATCAAACCGCATCATGAGATTTGCCCTGACGGGGCTGTTTTTGAGGTCGACCCCGGAGTGTCTGTTTGCGATGCAATGCTTAGGAACGGTGTGCACATAGAGCACGCCTGTGAAAAATCCTGTGCCTGTACTACCTGCCATGTGCATATACGCACCGGTTTGAGCAGCCTGGATGAGGCTGATGAGCTTGAAGAGGACTACCTCGATAAAGCTTGGGGTCTGGACCCGGATTCAAGGTTGAGTTGCCAGGCTATTGTTGGTGACGACAACTTGATAGTGGAAATACCCAAATACACGATCAACATGGTTTCAGAGGCACCTCACTAATGAAGTGGACTGATGTTCGAGAGATTGCGATTGAGCTCGATGAGGCTCACCCGGATGTTGATCCGCAATTCATACGCTTCACCGATTTGCACGCTTGGATTTTGGCGATTGAGGGTTTCGACGACGATCCTGAGAAATCAAGTGAGGGAATTCTTGAAGCTATTCAGATGACGTGGATAGACGAGAAAGACTGAGTATCTTTACTCCCGTACCTATATCTGGGTAATTATTGAACAATACAGTCAGAATCTCTGACTATTTCACTTTTTATTGGTGCGGGTTGTTGACCCATTGAATAGTTGCCGTTATCATTGCGCGGCTTGATGGGACGAAGTTTCGGGGTATAGCGCAGCCTGGTAGCGCATCTGCTTTGGGAGCAGAGGGTCGTAGGTTCGAATCCTGCTACCCCGACCAATTCATCAGGAACCTGTCTGGCCCACATCACGGGCGAAGTACAGTTTTTTTAGAAAAACTCAAGTATGTAATCTTAGCGTGGACTCGTTACATGAGCGCCCGTAGCTCATCTGGATAGAGCATCGGCCTTCTAAGCCGAGGGTAGCAGGTTCGAGTCCTGCCGGGCGCACCATCTTTTACTGTCGGTTTGCGTTCGAGTTGGATTTCTCTAAGCTTACATCTTGATGTGCAATACAAATCTGCCGTGGTGAGCGTAGCTCAGTTGGTAGAGCGCAGGATTGTGATTCCTGTGGTCGCGGGTTCGAATCCCGTCGTTCACCCCAATCAGACTTGTTTGTTTTGCCTGCAGCACCGATTTTCAGGCGGAATTTTGCTTGATATAAATGTTGCTTTGTTTGTCGTACGTAATGTGTCCTTTTTAGCGCTCCGTTTCCGCTATAATGGGCGGCTGACGAATTACTCTGCGAGAGTGGCGGAATTGGTAGACGCGCTGGTTTTAGGTACCAGTGTCCTTGACGTGGGAGTTCGAGTCTCCCCTTTCGCACCAGTTTTCGTGCCCCCAATAGGCACATCACATAATTTGGATGTAACTGCACCTGTCAGGCCGGTCATTATCGAACGGTGCAGCGGACCACATCCGGATTACTAGAGGCAAGCATGCAAGTATCAGTAGAAACTACCCAGGGGCTCGAGCGCCGCATGACCGTGGCCCTGCCGTCTGAAGACATAGACTCAGCTGTTCTGGAGAGGCTACAGTCTTTGAGCAAGACGACCAGGATGAACGGTTTTCGGCCAGGCAAAGTTCCTTTCAAGGTTGTCAAGAAGCGATACGAACCACAAGTGCGCAGTGAGGTGCTTGGTTCCATGATCAATCGCTCCTTCTATGACGCCGTGCAGCAGGAAAATCTGCGCCCAGCGGGACAACCCAATATCGAGCCGGGTGAGAGCTCTGACGACGAAGAGAAGGGCTTCAGCTTTATTGCAACATTCGAGGTTTACCCCGAATTCGAGCCAGTCTTTAACGACACCATTAAGGTCACTCGCCCGCAGGTCAGCATCGAAGATGCCGACATTGACGAAATGGTCGATAACCTGCGAAAGCAAAGAACCGAATACGCAGCTGTTGAAAGGCCCTCTCAGGATGGTGACCAAATTGTCATCGATTTCCTGGGTCGAGTAGATGGAGTGGAGTTTGAAGGCGGCAAAGCCGAGAAGGCGCCGTTAGTGCTGGGCTCTAATCAGATGATTCCGGGTTTCGAGTCACAACTCATCGGACTCAGTGCTGGCGACGAAAAGACAATTCAGGTGACATTTCCTGAGGACTATCAGGCAGATCACCTTGCTGGCAAGGAAACTGAATTCGATATCACCGTGCATGAAGTCAAGGAATCCAGTCTGCCTGAGCTTGACGAAGAGCTTGTGCGCAGCTTTGGTATCGAAGATGGCACCATCGAAGGGTTACGTGCTGATATTCAAAAAAATATGGAACGAGAGCTAAAGCAGCGAGTGGATGGCAAGGTCAAAACACAAGTAATGGACGGGCTGGTAGAGCTCAACCCTATCGACGTGCCTGCTGCTCTTATCGGTGAAGAGATAAAACGCCAGAAAGAACAAATGCTTGAGCAGATGCCACCGGGTACAGAAGTTTCTGCCTTACCGGATGAGCTGTTCACTGATCAATCAAGAAGACGTGTGCAATTAGGGTTAGTTGTTGGGGAAATAATTCAGAAAAAAGATATCAAAGCGGACGCTGCATCCGTAAGAACTCAGGTCGAGTTACTTGCATCTTCGTATCAGGATCCCCAACAAGTAGTTGACTATTACTACGGCAACCCCGAAATGTTGAAAAATGTTGAAGGACTCGTGTTGGAAGAAGCGGTAACAACTGCCGTTCTCGAAGCCGCTACAGTAACGGACGAACCCACGTCTTTTAAAGACATCATGAATCCGCCAGCGCCTGAAGCGCCTCCGGTGGACGAGAGTGAGAGTAGCTAACGATATGAATTCAGGTCCTATTTGGGGTAACACAGGCGCAGGCTTCGGAGGCGGATCCAGATCCGAGCCATCAGCCGCTGGTGGTCTTGTGCCAATGGTTGTGGAGCAGTCTTCCCGCGGGGAGCGCTCCTATGACATTTACTCGCGCCTTTTGAAGGAAAGAGTTATCTTCATGGTTGGTCAAGTAGAAGATTACATGGCTAACCTGATTGTTGCGCAGCTCCTCTTTCTTGAGTCTGATAACCCTGATAAGGACATTTCTCTGTATATCAATTCACCTGGTGGGTCGGTGACTGCGGGAATGGCAATATACGACACCATGCAGTTCATTAAGCCTAACGTGAGCACCTTGTGTATTGGTCAGGCTGCCAGCATGGGAGCGTTCTTATTGAACGCTGGTCAACCAGGTAAGCGGTTCATCCTACCCAATTCCCGGGTCATGATTCACCAACCATCGGCCGGTTTTCAGGGTCAGGCCACGGATATAGATATTCATGCCAGAGAAATTCTGTCGATAAAAGAAAGAATGAACACTTTGATGGCACATCACAGTGGTCAGACGGTCGAAAAAGTTAAGTCGGACACTGAGCGAGATAACTTTCTGACAGCAGAAGATGCTGTTGAATACGGCTTGGTAGATCGTATTGTTCAGAATCGCGAAGAAGAAGTTAATGTGTCGACAGCCGGTAAGGTGGAAGATTCGGGTGTTGATATTACTAAGCCAGAAGACTAGGTTGTAAGTCACTGGTGTGTTGTTTGTACGATGTTTCGGTCGGTACCCTGAAGTTACTGGGGTATCTGACCGAAACCGATAGTGGAACGACAACAAAATTAGTTTGATCGACCTAATCGATTTCAGTCAACGCGTGAACCTGTTCGGTAGCGACTGTGATCTGAGCAACATCCCGGATTCTGGCAGGGTTTACTTGCTTGAATGTTTTCGGAAAACACGGCAATGTGTATAAAAGCCAGAGGTTAGTGAAAACAATGAGTGACCAGGAAGACAAGAAAGACGACGGCAAGCTGCTGTACTGCTCCTTTTGCGGTAAAAGCCAGCATGAGGTGAGGAAACTCATCGCAGGGCCCTCGGTTTTCATCTGTGACGAGTGCGTTGATCTGTGTAATGACATCATTACTGAGGAGATGCAGGAGCAGGGGAGTGATGAAGAAAGTTCACTGCCAAAACCTCATGAAATCAATGAGTTACTTGATCAATACGTTATTGGGCAAGCAAAGGCCAAGCGTATTTTAGCGGTCGCTGTTTACAACCATTACAAGCGGCTTGAATACAAAGACAAAAAGGGCGATGTTGAGCTAGCAAAAAGCAACATCCTGCTTATCGGTCCAACAGGCTCCGGAAAGACGCTACTTGCTGAAACGTTGGCGCGGACGCTGAACGTACCTTTCACGATCGCTGATGCTACAACGCTTACTGAAGCGGGTTATGTCGGCGAAGATGTGGAAAACATCATTCAGAAGCTACTGCAGAAGTGCGACTACGACGTCGAGAAGGCTCAAACCGGTATTGTCTATATTGATGAAATTGACAAGATTTCTCGAAAATCAGATAATCCGAGCATCACGCGCGATGTTTCGGGTGAGGGTGTTCAGCAAGCATTGCTTAAGCTTATAGAGGGCACGGTTGCCTCTGTGCCACCTCAGGGTGGCCGCAAGCATCCTCAGCAAGAGTTCTTGCAGGTCGACACCTCCAACATCCTCTTTATCTGTGGTGGGGCGTTTGCCGGTCTTGAAAAAATCATCCAGAACCGTAGCGACAAAGGCGGTATTGGATTTGCAGCAGAGGTCAAATCGAAAGACGATCGATCCAATATTGGGCAGCTGCTCATGGATTGTGAAGCACAGGATCTCATCAGTTTCGGCCTGATTCCTGAATTTGTTGGACGTCTGCCGGTAGTTGCAACATTAGAGGAGCTGGACGAGGAGGCATTAGTGCGCATCCTGGTAGAGCCTAAAAATGCCATTACCAAGCAGTACCAGAAGCTGCTTGCCATGGAAGAGGTCGATATCGAATTCAGAAAAGATGCGCTTCTGGCTGTCGCTAAAAACTCTTTGGAACGTAAAACGGGTGCCCGAGGGTTACGTACTATTCTGGAAAACGTTCTGCTTGACACGATGTATGAGCTGCCACGAATAGAAAACGTGAAAAAAGTTATTCTTGACGCTGCGGTTGTGCGGGGAGAGGCTAAGCCTTACCTGCTGCTGGAAGGCCAGGAAAAGGTGATGGAGGAAGAAAAATACAAGAAAGCGGCTTCTGACGATTGATAAGTCGTTGTTCGGCTTCGGTTAATTTCCTGATAAGGGGTTACCTGAGCCGACACTACTAACCTCCAAAAAAGAATGACTATCGTCATTTTTCTCTAAATCTTGTGATGTTTTCACTTTCTTTGGTGCAATGAAAGCCGGCTTACGCCGGTTTTTGTCGTTTTACGCTTTCACTACGTATAGATGAACAACAACGCAGAAACGCTTGAAATTCCTGAAGTGAGTCGCACGTTGTAGCATGTGCTCGGTTGAACGAGTCAGTCCATTACAAGAGAACTTGTTAACGTGTCAGATACTGAAGTTACTCAAATCGATACGCCTGAATCCACGCAGTTGCCTGTGCTTCCGCTGCGAGACGTGGTCGTGTATCCCCATATGGTTATTCCCCTGTTTGTGGGGCGTGAAAAATCTATCGATGCGCTCGATGCTGCCATGTCTGTGGACAAGCGCATCATGCTTGCGGCGCAAACCAGTGCGGCTGTCGACGAGCCCAGCGACACTGATATTCATAAGGTTGGCACTATTGCGACCATTTTACAGTTGCTCAAGTTGCCTGACGGAACGATCAAAGTGCTCGTGGAAGGACTCCAACGCGCTAATATCGACAACGTTTCTACTTCCGAGGAAGGTTTTTTTGTTGCGGACTACAGTTTTCCTGAAGTTAGCGATAGTGGCGATGTTAAAGAAGAGGGCGTAAATGAGCTTGACGCGCTGGTTCGGTCGGTGACAAACATGTTCGATCAGTACGTCAAGATGAACAAGAAAGTGCCGCCTGAGATTCTTAGCTCATTGACAGGTGTGAGTGATGCAGACCGTCTCGCAGACATGATCGCTGCTCAGATGTCTCTACGGGTAGAGGAAAAGCAGAAGATTCTTGAGTTGTTCGATGCAGGAGAGCGTCTTGAGCATCTGCTGCACCTGATGGAATCAGAGCTCGACATGCTTCAGGTCGAGAAGCGAATCCGCGGCCGTGTCAAGCAGCAGATGGAAAAAAGCCAACGTGAGTACTACCTGAATGAGCAGATGAAAGCCATTCAGAAAGAGTTGGGTGAGATGGATGATGTGCCCAACGAGACGGAAGAGCTGGCACGTAAGATTGCCAAGCGTGGTCTGTCCAAGGAGGCCAAGAAGAAAGCCACTGCTGAGCTCAACAAGTTGAAGATGATGTCGCCAATGTCCGCTGAGGCAACGGTTGTGCGTAACTACGTGGACACTTTGGTCGGCCTGCCTTGGAAAAAGAAGTCCAAGCTCAAGAAATCACTCGCTGAAGCGCAAGCCACACTTGAAAACGACCACTACGGTCTGGAGAAAGTGAAAGAGCGTATTCTTGAGTATTTGGCAGTTCAAAAGCGGGTAGGTCACGCCAAAGGTCCTATTTTGTGTCTTGTCGGACCTCCGGGTGTCGGTAAGACCTCGTTGGGTAAGTCGATTGCCAAAGCAACTGGGCGACGTTTCAGTCGCATGGCGCTGGGCGGCGTCCGGGATGAGGCTGAGATTCGTGGCCACAGGCGAACGTACATCGGCTCCATGCCCGGCAAAATCGTGCAAAACCTTGCGAAGGTCAAGCGCCGAAACCCACTCGTATTGCTTGATGAAATAGACAAGATGTCCACAGATTTTCGTGGCGATCCCTCGTCGGCATTGTTAGAAGTGCTCGACCCCGAGCAGAATCACACGTTCACTGATCATTACCTAGAGGTTGAATATGATCTGTCGGACGTGATGTTTGTGGCGACTGCCAATACCATGAATATTCCGGAGCCTTTGCTAGACAGAATGGAAGTGATTCGAATTCCAGGGTATACCGAGATGGAAAAAGCCAACATTGCAGAGCGCTATTTGCTGCCACGCAAGATGAAGGACAATGGGTTGAACGACACCGAATTGAGTGTCAGCGACGACGCTATTCTGGAGATCATCAGAAGTTACACTCGTGAGGCAGGCGTACGGAACCTGGAACGTGAAGTCTCTAAAATCTGCCGAAAAGTGGTACGAGAAGTCATGGAGTTGGAAATTGCTAACGAGGCAAAGACTGATGTTGCAAACTCTGACGACGGTAAAGTAAACGTCACCGCTGAGAATCTTGCAGATTATCTGGGCGTTACCAGGCACCGCTACGGTCGGGCCGAAACAGAGAACCAAGTGGGGCAGGTTACTGGTCTTGCATGGACTCAGGTCGGCGGTGAACTGCTCACTATCGAGTCCACTGTAGTGCCTGGAAAGGGGAAGCTCAGTTCAACTGGTCAGTTAGGCGATGTCATGCAGGAATCGATTCAAGCGGCGATGATGGTTGTTCGAAGCCGTGCTGAGGCCTTGGGAATTGAGGCAAATTTCCATGAAAAGTTCGACATTCACTTGCACGTGCCTGAGGGTGCAACGCCGAAAGACGGTCCAAGTGCTGGAGTTGGTATGTGTACGGCAATGGTGTCTTGCTTAACCAATGTGCCGGTGAAAGCTAACGTCGCTATGACAGGGGAGATAACTCTGCGCGGCGAAGTGCTACCGATCGGTGGATTGAAGGAAAAATTGCTGGCGGCTCAACGAGGTGGGATAGATACCGTTTTAATTCCCATCGAAAATGAAAAAGACTTATCCGAGATACCTGATGAAATTAAGTCTGGGCTCGATATTCGTCCGGTTCAGTGGATTGATCAAGTGCTGGATGTTGCTCTTGCCAGTGTCCCAGGGCCGGACAGCGAATCGGTAGGCGAAACTGTTGCAACAGGCGACAAACCCGCAGGTACACAGGCTGGCACGGTGCAGCGGCACTAGTAATTCTGGTCAGATTTTTTTGTGTCGATGAGCGCTGGGGGCGTAATGTGATTGCTCGCACCCCAGCGTCCTCAGTGTTTTATTTTGCCTGTTAACTTAACGGGTTTAATGAAATTTACAGAGAATTTCGCTACAACCCGCATGGTTAGTGGGTTTTTTCGTATTTTTCGAGTATCATGCTCGCGTCAGAACAAGTTGTTACGAAAGCACCGGCAAATATCGGCGCTTTAATAAATACTTACACGGGAAAGCGTTTCATGAATAAAGGCGAATTTGTTGATGCCGTTGCGGCAAAGGGCAGCATGTCCAAAGCTGACGCAGCAACAGCTGTAGATGCAGTGCTAGACAGCGTTATGGATGCCATGCAAAATGGTGATCAGGTTACGTTGGTCGGGTTCGGCACATTCCTCGTTCGTAAGCGCGAAGCCCGTACTGGTCGTAACCCTCGTACTGGCGAGCCATTGCAAATTGCTGCATCAAATGTTCCTTCCTTTAAAGCTGGCAAAGCTTTAAAAGATGCTGTAAACTAAGTCGCTTGGGTGCTTAGCTCAGCTGGTAGAGCATCGCCCTTACAAGGCGAGGGTCGGCGGTTCGATCCCGTCAGCACCCACCAAGTTTTATAGTAGTACTG
>JALZVU010000156.1 GCA_023301795.1 Granulosicoccus sp. | reverse complement strand
ATTTTCTACGATAGTGCCTGACCAGCCCTGCCCGCAGTACACTTTCACAGCGATTGCCATGCCAAGGCTACACATCGACTCCATCGCAGCCGCAAGCCAGTCTCAGAATAGTCCGGCAGTCTTGACAACACAGGCTTTCCGGTAAGTCTAGCGCAAAACACTTAGAGCCCTACCCCCGTGGATGATGAGCAGTATGCAATGACTTGAGTCGTTCAGTAGCCACATGGGTATAAATCTGAGTGGTTGAAAGGCTGCTGTGCCCCAGCAACATCTGAACGACCCGAAGATCAGCATCGTGATTCACCAAATGAGTGGCAAACGCATGTCTGAGTGTGTGCGGTGACAAACCTGTTGGTAGTCCTGCAACCAAACCATAATGCCGGATACGATGCCAGAAGGTCTGGCGGGTCATCGCTTTGCCTCGCGTTGACAAAAACAAATCGCTCGTGGGCTGTGTCTGTAACGAAGGCCTTGCGTGCTGGTGGTATCTTTCAACCCAGCCCATCGCTATTTCACCCATAGGCACCAAACGCTCCTTGCGCCCCTTACCCCACACACGCAATACCCCATGCTGCAGATTGACCTGATCAACAGTGAGCGATACCAGTTCAGAGACACGCAAGCCACAGCCATATAAGGTTTCTAGCATGGCACGATCACGTAACCCAAGGTCAGTGGATACCACAGGGGCATCCAGTAACGCTCGCACCTGAGATTCTGTTAGCGTCTTTGGCAGTGGACGGCCGATAGAGGGTGAGCGAATCAAGGCTGTCGGGTTTTCAGTGAGGAGGTTTTCACGAACCGCCCACGCATAAAACTGGCGCAGCGCCGACAACAATCTTGCTGCGCTTCGTGCACTGCTACCATCGGTGACACGCGCAGCAAGGCAGGCCATGATGTCACTATTTGTTGCATTCACAAGACGCGGATGCGAGGCCGTCGTATCACCCGATGCGACATGTAGAGAGCGGGCGTAGGCACGCAGATCAGTGGCATAGGCACTTATAGTATGGCCACTCAAACCGCGCTCGATGAGCTGGCTGTCGGCAAATCGTTGCAACAAGGCCTGGTCTTGTGTGCAAATGAATCGCCAGATAGGTGCTTTTTGGATGCGTTTTGTCTTCAACTTGCCGGTAGCATACGCACAGAACATTCACTACAAGGATACACATGAATCAGCCTGAGGGCGTCACTAACGATGCTGACCCCAACGCCATTACGATTGACGCAGCCAGAGCTCGAATACTGGAACGACTCTCGCCCAGTAATATAAAAGAGATCATAAACGCAAGCTCGGCGCTTGGCCGCGTGCTGGCAGACGATGTAGTTTCATCCATCGATGTACCCCCATTTCGCGCTTCGGCCATGGACGGCTATGCTGTTCGCAGCAGCGAATGCGATCAAATATTAACGTTGGCTGGACAATCACTGGCAGGGCATCCGGGGCCAGATCAGATGCCAGAATTCACGGCGCAACGCATTACCACGGGTGCGCGAGTGCCCGATGATGCAGACGCGGTGGTACAACAGGAAAACGTAACGCGCAACGACACCACAATAACTATTCATAAAGCACCAGCGCCGGGTTTACACGTACGCAACCCTGGCACCGATAGTGCCCAAGGCTCTGTTCTGCTAAAAGCCTTCGAGCGGATAGGCCCAACTGAACGCGCGCTGTTGGCAACGCACGGCACAACTCGCGTTAGCACCATTGCCAAACTAAAAATTGCGGTATTTTCTACGGGGGATGAGCTTGTTGAGCCCGGTCATCAACGTCGTCGTGGGCAAATCAACGATGCCAATCGGGCGCTACTGCTGTCGATGCTGGATGAATCTTGCGTTGAGTTAACTGACCTGGGTATTGCCGCAGACACAGAGCCTGCCTTGGAGGAAATTTTCGAACAAGCCAGCGTTGCTGATGTGGTGATCTCCAGTGGTGGAGTATCTGTAGGCGATGCAGACTACGTCAAGCAGGTGCTAGAGAAACAAGGCAGGATGGATATCTGGAAGATCGCCATGAAACCCGGACGCCCACTAAGCTTTGGGCAATTGCAATCTGGTAGCGCATTCTTTGGCCTACCCGGCAATCCGGTATCAGCCGCCATTACCTGCTTGTTATTTGTAAAACCGGCTATTGATCATTTACTGGGAATGAAACCCAATCACATTCCTGCGCTAAGTTTGCCACTGCAGGGGCATCTGACTAAAAATCCGGGCCGCGTGGAGTACCAGCGAGCAAAAATGATAAGAAATTCCGACGAGCGATGGGCTGTAACCACAACAGGTGTTCAGGACTCACACGTCTTGAGCTCACTGCACAAAGCCGACTGCCTTATTGAGTTGCCCGTATCGTCAACTGGCGCTGCGGATGGTGAACAGGTGAGGGTTTTTCCATTCACTCACTTTAGCCGTGGCGCATTGTAACTGGCGTGATTAACGCAAAAAGGGAAGCGCAGCCCAAAGCTGCCCTCCCCTTTGATGTAACCCTCCACGCTAACTGCCATGAAGGGCTTCTAAGCATCAACGCATTATGCTGCGTTTTATGCCTTCTTCTTACCGCGAGCTTTTTTCTTGCCAGCGGCTTTTTTCTTTCCTGAAGCCTTCTTTTTACCAGCTGCTTTCTTCTTGCCAGAGGCTTTCTTTTTACTAGCTGCCTTTTTCTTGCCAGCAGCCTTCTTTTTACCGCGGGCTTTCTTCTTGCCAGCAGCCTTTTTCTTGCCGCGAGCCTTCTTTTTGCCAGCAGCCTTCTTCTTGCCGCGAGCCTTCTTTTTGCCGGATGCCTTCTTCTTGCCAGCAGCTTTCTTCTTGCTGGTTGCTTTTTTCTTACCGGAGGCTTTCTTCTTGCCGCGGATTTTCTTGGAAGCTGCCTTCTTTTTTGAAGCCGCTTTCTTTTTTCCGGATGCTTTCTTCTTTCCGGACGCTTTCTTTTTTGTAGCGCGCTTCTTGGCGCTAGCCTTCTTTTTACCAGCTTTGGCAGGTTTAGCTGCCGCCGGCTTAACGATTCGAGCCATGGTGTCACTCCAGACTGTGGTTTAAATACAAAAAAACAGGAGCCATAACACCAGACTCCCCCGCCGATGATCCCCTCGTGCAACACAAGCTGCCAGCACAGAGGCTGATCAATCCGCACAAAAAAATACAACCGTTACTTCCTACAACGACGACGAAAGCACATCGAAGTAACCTGTGCGCCTCGGCTATCAAATGAAGGCGAACGTCGCTACAACTACTCACTTCTGCCTAACCTTCTACTAGCTGAACGAACAGACAGCCAAAACCTAAATCTGCTGCGCCTCGAGGCATGAACCTCAGACGTCGAACAACTTGCTCTCTTCAACTCGACAGATACCAAGACTCACCGGTTACCATCGAAACGATTCGTACACGACCAATCAAACTACCGAGTCACTACAAACAACAACTACTACTTTCAATTTCTGTCAGTACTTGATGACATCTAACTATCATTCTGCCTGTGGTACACAACGAATAAAAGTTGATAATTCTTGTTTATGACGAGACAGCTAATAGCAATAGAGCAATCCGTCAAAGCGTTACACGACTACATAGTACAAAAAAATTCAACTGCAAGTTGTAAAACCTATAAAAAACTTACAACACAACTATAGTAAAGCGTTTTAATTTTGTACAAAAGAAGATGTATGCACCCATCGCACAAGCCGTGCCTATAAAACTTTTCACTACGTATATAGCGTAATTACGCAAACCCTGACTACTATGCAAAACAGTTCATCAACGATCAATTATCTACTTCGTCGTCTTGCTGCCTTTCTCTATGATTGTCTATTGCTTATTGCAATCTACTTCGTCATAACAGCTGCCGTCATACCCTTGAATGATGGCGAAGCTATCCAGCATTGGAGCTATCTACTTTTCCTTGGGTTGTTGTCATTTTTCTTTTTTGACTGGTTCTGGCGCCACGGGGGACAGACTTTGGGTATGCGTGCATGGCGGATCCGGGTAGAAGGTCTCGATCAGGAAAAAGTGACCTTTAACCAAAGCATGCAACGCTTTGCTGTCGGCGCAATAGCCTTTGGATTAACGTTACTTTACATGCTTACCAATACGTCCGGAATGGCACTCCACGACAAGCTCAGCAAAACAAAAATTGTCAAATATTACAATTAGTTATATCGCTTTTCAACTTGATGAAAATAGCTCTCCTCAATGAATCACAAAGCGCTTTACAGATCAGACAGTGCGTTTAATACCGATGAGCGCGACAACAAGGAATGCCAGCAAAGGTAATAGCGCACTCAGCAACGGAGCCAGGCCATTCGCCAGACCTAATTGCGTTAATAGACGATTTAACAAGGTATAAGCGATGCCGAGGAGGATACCAATGAAGATCTTTTGCCCAGCACCACCTGAACGTTGAGAGGCGAAAACGAAGGGCAATGACAACATCAACATGACAAGCGTGGCCAGCGGACTTGCAACCTTCACCCAGAAGGCTAATTCAATTCTGCGGCTATCTAATTGGTTGTCATTCAGGTAGCGAACCTGCTCATACAAATCCATCGCTGACAGACTCTCTGGCGACACGGAAATACTTTTCAGCACATCAGAGCTGACTAAGGCAGTGTTCGTTTTTTTGACTCTATTTTCTGCGTTGGCGACAGAATGTCGACGTATAAAATCAGACCAGACAATGCTGTCAATTTGCTCATGAAGTGTCGTGTTATCGATAAATCGGGTGAGTGATGTGTCGTAAAGCTCCCAATCATCGCCCACTGGACGCGCACGAGCGGCACGCAAGGCAAGCACAATTTTATTGCTTTTGAACTCATGTACGGTGACATCGATCAACGTAAAATCAGGCATCACCGTACCGATGTTGACATAGCGATCAGCTGATTTTAACCATAAACCTCTTGAGCCTTTTACAGACAAGCGCTTCTCCAACGCGGTGAGGCGTAGCTCTTCAGCTATCTGCTCAGCCTTTGGCATTACGGTCTCACCTACTAACGCAATAAGCAACATAAGTCCAACACCTGTTATCAAAACAGCTCGGATAATTCGCGCACTCGAGATACCAGCTGCACGCATAACCGTCAGTTCACTATTAGATGCAAGAGCACCCAGTCCCAGCAAACTACCGAGCAACACAGCAGGGGCAAACAACAGATAAGCTTTGCCTGGAATAGTCAGGAAGATATATTGCGCTGCACGACCTAGTGTATAGCTGCCCTTGCCCACATCATCCAGCTCGGCGATAAAGGCGAAGATGCTAGCAAGCGATATCAATGTAAGCAGCACGATCAGGCTGGTTACCAGAATGGAGCGTCCTATATACCGATCAAGTGTTCCGAACATCAGACTGCTCGCCTCAATAACCATCGCCAACCAACTCGCCTGGCCAACAGGACAACAATCAAGGCAATCACCGCAAGATGCACCGGCCATAGCCCGACCCATGGGGGCACAGTGCCAGCCGCTATCCATTTGCGCATCAGCACGAGCAAGTTGGCGTACGGTATATAGATAAGTACGGCAATAGCCACCTTCCCGAACCGGCCTTCACGCGGCGAGGTGTAGCTCAATGGCACAGCAAGTAGCGCTAACAACAAGGCCGCAAGCGGAATAGATATGCGCCATTGCAGCTCAGCCTTGTCTTCTGGGTTGTTGGTTCCGATCAGCTGCGACAGCGACTTACCTTTACGAATCAGTCTGGGCTCTGCAGGCTCTTCTCGGGGTCTGAGAATACCCTGACGCTTGAAATCGGTAACCGTATACCCTGCTTGCCCCGGGTTTCCAACGGTTGTTTGGCCATCGGTAAAAATCAGATACTCATCGCCGGTTTCAGGATCCTGCTGATAAGAGGCAATTCTTGCAGTGTCCACAGCAGGCTCAGAAGTCGAGCTCTGTCTGTACATGAACACATCATTGAATTGAGTACGCTCGCGGTTAGCCTTAAGGGCGAAAAACACCGTCCGCCCATCGCTGGACTCGATAAATTTACCCGGAGTCACAAGACTCAAGGCGGACTGCTCGCGCATAGTCTGCTTGAGACTTTGCTCATATCTGGCGGCCCAGGGAGATGCAGACAAGGTAAGTGCAGTAATCGCTACTACTCCCAATAGCCCGATGATGGCCGTGGGTCGCATGAGATCCAGCCAGCCCACGCCACAAGCGTGCATGACAGACATCTCGTTATCTCGATAGAAGCGCCCATGCGCCAGCATGATGCCAAGATACAAACCCAGAGGTATCAGCGTAACCAGAAGATCAACGGATTTTACGCCCACCAGAATAAGCAACATATCTGGCTGGATGATGCCATCACTCACTTGGGACAAGCTTCGCCCTAGTACATTACCCACCATAATGACTAACAGCACGACCAACACGGCAAGCCATGTCAGCAGCATTTCTTTCATCAGGTATCTATCAAGGATGCGCACAGGTCAGAAAGTTATCGCAAGCAGTTTCGGACAGAGCTTAGCCCATAGTAACGCGCTTGGGTACACAGTACACTGTTGTTCAATACTCATAACTCAAAGCGTCTCGGTTACATCATGAAACTGAACATAGCCACTAGTCTGCCCAAATCAACTACCAATGATTGCTTACTGATTTTTCTATTCACAGACGGCAAGCTCAAAGGGCTAGCGCGCAAAATCGACTCAGACAACAATAACCTTATAAAAGAGCTCTACGCGTCCGAAGACTTTGACGGCAAATCTGGCAGTACATCACTATTACATAACGTAAAAGCGGGACCTTCCAAGCGTGTGCTGCTCGTCGGTTTGGGTGAGCGCGCAAGCGCCGATGCAAACGTATGGAAACGTGCTGCAACAGCTGCCGCAAAAGAGCTGAACAATACACCCAGCACATCGGCTGGTAGCGATTGTCTGGTCAGCGTGAAACTCAATGACCTGAACATGGCACAGATGGCAGAACACCTAGCCCGTGAAATAGCGCATGCGCAGTATCGCTTCACGCTACATCCATCCCAGATGCCAAACGCGGAATCGACACTCCAGCAACTATCGTTGAGCTGCGACAAAGCGAACAATGAACCGGTAACAAAAGGCGCTATGCATGGGTTTGCTACAGCACAGGGCATGGCCGCTGCACGCGATCTGGGTAATCTTGCACCGAACATCTGCACACCTACTTATCTGGCTGATCAGGCGATATCCATTGCAGATGCCTACGCCAACTTCACTACAGAGATACTGGATGAGAATGCAATGCACGAACTGGGGATGGGTGCCCTGCTGAGCGTATCAGCGGGTAGCGAACAACCCGCAAGACTAATTGCCATGAACTACCAGGGTAAAAAACGCGCAGGCTCTCCGGTCGTGCTGGTAGGCAAAGGTGTCACATTCGATACTGGCGGTATTTCAATCAAGGGCTCCGAAGGTATGGACGAGATGAAATACGACATGTGTGGAGCCGCCAGTGTTTTTGGTGTCATGCACGCTATTGGCATGCTGCAGCCCGATATCAACGTTATCGGTGTGGTAGCGGCAGCTGAGAACATGCCCGACGGCCGTGCTAGCAGGCCCGGTGATGTCATTACGTCTATGTCAGGCAAAACCATCGAAATACTGAACACCGATGCGGAAGGCAGGCTTGTGTTGTGCGATGCGCTAACGTTTGTCCACAAATACAAACCGTCCTCAGTCATTGATATCGCCACACTGACAGGTGCCTGTGTTGTCGCACTTGGACATCACACCAGCGCTGTGTTCGGTAACAATCAAGAAACCATTGATGCTTTAAAGAACGCAGGAGAGCTCAGCGGTGACAAAACATGGCCTATGCCAATGGGCAGTGAATATCAGGCGCAGCTGGATTCCAATTTTGCTGATATGGCCAATATTGGTGGTCGCGCTGCAGGTGCCATTACGGCTGCGTGTTTTCTGTCACGCTTTGCCGAAGATCTTAATTGGGCACATCTGGACATTGCCGGTATTGCCTGGAACAGTGGCAAGGATAAAGGCGCCACAGGCCGTCCAGTCCCCCTGTTAATGAAATACATCGAGCAACAAATCAAGCCATGACGCGAGTTGACTTCTATGTGCTGTCTGATGCCAGCGAAGCGGTTCGCCTGGAGTTGGTGTGCAAGCTGGCCGAGAAAGCGTGCGGCCAAGGGAAGAAAGTCTTTATCTACAGTCAGGAATCCCAACTTCTGCAACAACTTGACGAGCAGCTGTGGGATTTTCGAGCAATGAGCTTCATCGCGCATCGACTATTACCCGATGCGCATACCCTCAGCAGTGAAGACGATGACCCAGTGCTGCTTTCCACAGCGATACCTGGCAATGATCGAAACCTGCTGGTCAATCTTGACACTCAGGTACCTGCATTTTTCAGTCGTTTTGAACGAACCCTTGAGGTTGTCAACAAGGACCCGGAAGTGCAGGAAGAGGGTCGCAATCGATATCGTTTTTATCAACAGCGTGGCTATCCGTTACATCATCACAACGTATAAGGCCACGTAACCTTCAAGATAATCTGGCACAGGTTTTTGCAGGCACTGTTTTGAACGTGCCTGCACTCTCCTGCTGCAGTACACTACGCCCATGGATAAGACATACGACCCTCAAGCCATCGAACAACGTTGGTACCAGACTTGGGAAGAGAACGGCTACTTCAAACCGCAAGGTGATGGAGACCCCTATTGCATCATGATCCCGCCACCTAATGTGACAGGCACACTGCACATGGGTCATGCGTTTCAGGAAACCATCATGGACGCCCTTATCCGATATCACCGGATGCTTGGCTACAAGACACTATGGCAGCCAGGTACCGA
>JALZVU010000155.1 GCA_023301795.1 Granulosicoccus sp. | reverse complement strand
CGGTTTGTAAGCCTGCTGGGAAAAACGATAACGCTGCCACTGGTAGGTCGTGAGATACCTATTATTGCCGATGACTACGTCGACCCTGAATTTGGATCGGGTTGTGTAAAAATCACTCCTGCCCACGATTTCAATGACCACGCCATTGGCGTTCGTCACAACCTCCCCGTCATCAACATCCTGACAGATGAGGCGGCCATGAACGATGCGGTACCTGAAGAGTACCAAGGGCTTGATCGTTATGAGGCACGCAAACTCGTTATTGCCAACATGGAAGCTGCCGGCCTATTAGTAGACACTAAAGATCATAAACTCATGGTGCCGCGCGGCGATCGCTCCGGCGCCGTCGTTGAGCCCTACCTGACGGATCAATGGTATGTAGATTTGACTAAAAAGGTTCAGGAAGATGGCAGACCCGGTGGCCACACTGCCATTACGCAACCCTCTCTGGATGTGGTTGCTGACGGACGAATCCGTTTCGTACCGGACAACTGGACGCGCACCTACAATCAATGGCTGGAAGGTATCCAGGACTGGTGCATCAGCCGGCAAATATGGTGGGGACACCGCATACCGGCCTGGTATGACAATGACGGCAACATCTATGTAGCCAAAGACGAGGCGGATGTTCGCAAAAAATACTCTCTGGCCGACACGGTCAGCTTGCGACAAGACGACGATGTTCTCGACACCTGGTTCTCCTCTGCACTCTGGCCATTCAGCACATTGGGCTGGCCAGAAGAAACTGACGAGCTAAAGAGCTTCTATCCCGGATCAGTACTGGTTACAGGTTTTGACATTATCTTTTTCTGGGTTGCCAGAATGGTGATGTTCGGAACCTACTTCCAAAATGGTGAGGTGCCGTTCAAGGACGTGTACATACACGGGCTAGTCCGTGACTCCGATGGCCAGAAAATGTCTAAAACCAAGGGCAATGTTCTGGATCCACTGGATATCATTGATGGCATAGAACTGGAAGCCCTGATTGCCAAGCGCACCGCCAACCTCATGCAGGTTCACAAGGGTCCTGCTATCGAGGCGCAAACGCGCAAGGAATTTCCTGACGGTATTTCAGCATTTGGCACCGATGCGTTGCGTTTCTCCTTCGCATCGTTAGCGTCCAACGGACGAGATATCAGATTCGATCTGAAGCGCGTGGAAGGTTATCGAAACTTCTGCAATAAACTGTTCAATGCCACACGCTATGTCTTGATGAATACCGAAGGCATGGATCCCAAAAACGTGCCCGCAGATCTCAATGTTGTTGATCGCTGGATTATCAGCCGACTACAGAAAACCGAAAGTGATGTGGCCGAGCACATTGCCGCCTACCGTTTTGATCTGGCATCCACGGCCCTGTACGAATTCGTCTGGAACGAGTACTGCGACTGGTACCTGGAACTTGCCAAGCCCATCTTGAACGGCGACGCAAGTGATGAGCAAAAGCAGGCCACCCGTATTACGCTGGTTAGAGTGCTAGAGACAACATTACGGCTTGCCCACCCGTTCATGCCATTCATCACTGAAGAACTTTGGCATCAGGTGGCACCGCGGGCGGACAAATCCGGCCCAAGCATATCGCTACAACCCTACCCCATCAGCCAGCCTGAAAAGGTTGATGTGTCGGCGGTGGCTGAGATCGAATGGGTCAAACAGGTTGTCATGGGCGTACGGCGCATACGCTCGGAGATGAACATCAATCCTGGCAAGAAATTGCCATTGGCGTTCTCACAAGCCAGCAAGCCTGATCTGGACAAGCTGCAAGCACACAGTGGCCTGCTGGTGTCTCTTGCGAAACTTGACGCCATCACTGTTATCGCAGAGGGCGAGCCTGAGCCTGAAGCAGCAGTCGCTTTGGTTGATCAGCTTAAACTGCTGATTCCCATGGCAGGTCTCATTGATAAAGACGCCGAGATGGAACGTCTGACAAAGCAAATAGGCAAGCTGACCGATGTTGTCGGCCGTTTGCAAGGCAAGCTGTCTAACAAGGGGTTTACCGACAAAGCCCCTGAAGCGGTAGTCAAGGCAGAGCAACAAAAACTTGATGATGCAAAGTCTGCGCTGGAAGAAATGGAGACTCAGAAATTGCGTATTTCTGCTATGTAGTTTCTGACGCAAACGTTTTTAAAGCAATAACAGTGCGCTTGAAAGGCCCTTCCATATGGAGGGCAACAAGCGTTTTAGTTCCAAAAATAAATCGGCTGTACGCAATTGCGTTTTAGCCGTTATTTGCCACGCGTTTTCGTCATCCAGTCTAGCCTGTACTAACTGGTCGCGAGCAAATACTGCACTAGCAGCCAGATAGCCAATAGGAATAACAGCGTTCCTATCACGCCGCCGATGATAAAGTGAATGGGCTTGCCTTGCGTAAAATCTCGTTCTCTATTCTTGCGTGACTGCACGCCTATCATGGCAGCACCGACACTTTGTACGATGTTCCAAAAGCCCGTTCCGCTACGTGCGTTTTGCTGGTCGTGCGCCTTGGCAGTTGCAGTATCATGGGTCTGTGAATCAGACGATGGTGAATCGCTCATCAGAATCGCAGCCCTGCTTTGGCAGAGTAAGTGCGAAAACCCCCCGTCCGATCAACTTCCAGGGTCACAGCAACACCCAGATTTATCGTTACCCCAAGCACCACTTTGCGCTGAGTGAACGTCTCAGAACTCAGATTATCAGCGTTCTCAGCGTCTGCCCTGCTGCGCACTATTCCCGCAGATGCATAGGGCGTCAAGACTAGAAAACCCTTTGAAATGCCTACCTCTAGTCCGCCACTTCTCAAGCTTAAATCATCAGCACCCTGTAGCTGTGAGTAGGAGGCACGAACACCGATGGACGGATGTAGCACACCACCATCCCAAATGGCATAGCGTAATTCGCCACCGATTACCATCGCATCCGCCTCAGGAATAGTGGCTAGAGAGCCGCCTACATCCAGCCCAAACGGCAGGCCTTTTTGAACTTGCACCCGCGCAAGTATCAGCTCTGTCTCATCGACACTACCATCACTGGCCAGACCGAAAAGGTCGCCATCGATGTCAGTGCTGGATAGCCCAACGCCGATATCAAAACCAATGATGCCCAATGGCTCGGAGGGTGCCACGCTCTTGTAGCTTGTAGCAGCACTCAAATTTTCAGAAAATTCAACAAACTGAGCCTGGTTGAGAGCCTCCAGTGTATCCAGCGAAGAATCTGCCGACGCTAGCTGCGCAGTACATAATCCGGCGCTGATAGTTATGGCGAAGAACACGCAATTAGCAAGTTGTCGTTGTGTTTTCATAAAATGAATTTCTCGTGTAATTCGCAATGAACTATTCATTAGACGCTATCTCAAGCGCCTCCATACTGTCGAGTAAACACTCTTCAGTGGACTCCACATCAGCTCGAGCACTCGCTTCGGCAGCCAGCAAATCGGTGAGCTGCTGTTTGTTCTGAGCCTCGTACAAGTCCTCGGCTCCCAACTTTTCACGTACACCGGTAAGAGCAAGCGTTGCCTTTTCAAGTTGTCTCTCATATTTAACAACCGCTTTTTTCAACGGCGCCAATGTAGCGCGGCGTTCTGCCTGATCACGTTTCTGTTGGCGTCTATCGCCCACCATCAGGGTATCAGCACTCGCCTGATTCGCGGCTCCCTCCCTGCTGCTACTAACTGAGTCATCAGACTCCTCACCCTCTGCTGACGATGCTACCTGTAATGCCTCCTGTGTGCGACGCTGGGCAAGCCAGCGGGCGTATCCATCCAGATCGTCATCGAAGGGCACAAGATCATGGTCTGCAACCAGCCATAGCTCGTCTACCACTGAGCGAAGCATAGTGCGATCGTGTGAAATTACCAGTAACGCGCCGTCAAAAGACACCAGGGCATCAGCCAGCGCCTGACGCATATTGATATCCAGATGGTTGGTGGGCTCATCCAGCAACAACAGATTAGGACGCGCTTGCACAATAAGTGACAACGCTAATCTGGCCCGTTCCCCACCGGATAATGTAGCGGCCGATTGCAATGCCTGATCGCCGTTAAATCCAAAACCACCCAGATAAGTGCGCGCCTGGGAATCGCTCAAAGTCGGGTCGTGGGCTTGAAGAGCTTGCAGAGGCGAATGATCACTGCGCAATTGATCAACCTGATGTTGCGCAAAGTAACCGATAGAGAGCTTCTGCGCAGGTGTTCTAGTCCCTGACATCAAATCAAGCGCACCCGTGAGCGCTTTTATCAACGTGGATTTGCCCGCACCGTTCACGCCCAGCAAGCCTATTCTGTCGCCGCTTTGTACAGTAAAGGTAATATTCTCCAGCACAGGCGTACCGCCGTAGCCTACTTGCGCCTTGTCCAGCACCACAAGCGGACTGGGCATGGCCCCCGGTGTCTGAAAACTGAAAGAAAATGGCGATTCGATGCGCACGGCTTGCGTATCGCCCAGACGCTCTAACATCTTGAGTCGGCTTTGCGCCTGCCGGGCCTTGGTGGCCTGGGCCCGGAATCTATCCACAAAACCCTGAAGCTCTTTACGTCTGGCCTGGGTTTTCTCGTGCAGTGCTTGCTGACTGATAAGCCTTGCCGCACGCCAGCGCTCAAACGCACTGTAGTTGCCCGTAACAAGATTGGCCGTCTGGTTTTCTATATGTAGCGTTGTGTTAGTCACCGAGTCGAGAAACTCTCGATCGTGCGATATCAGGATTAATGTTCCGTCGCGTTGTTTTAACCAGCTTTCCAGCCACAACACTGCATCCAGATCCAGATGATTGGTCGGCTCATCGAGCATCAGCAGCTCGTTGGGGCTAATCAGCGCCTGCGCCAGGTTCAAGCGCATGCGCCATCCACCTGAAAAACTGGATACTGAATTGTTGTGTGAGTCTATGCTGAAGCCAAGACCATGCAGCAACGCACCCACTCTGGACTTGATGGTGTACCCACCTGCCTGATCGAAGTCGGCAAGTCTGTTAGCAAGTTTCTCACCGTCTCCCTCACCGCAAGCATCGATAGCGGCCTCGAGTTGACGAACCCTTTGGTCGCCGTCTACGACATAGTCGAGAGCAGAGCGCTCCGAGGAAGGTGTCTCCTGAGCAACATGGGTGATGCCAACGTTCTGCTGTAGCGATATCGCGCCACTGTCTGCCTCCAGAGACCCTTGTATCATGGCGAACAAGCTGGATTTTCCACAGCCGTTAGCCCCAGTGAGGCCTATCTTATGACCTGCGTGAACCACACAGCTGATATCACTGAATAAAAGTTTGCCATCACGGCGGCACGCAACATCGTTGAAACTAAGCATGGGGCGGATTTTACGCGCTCATCGACCATGACAGTCTATATTGAGTGCAATATTCGCTAAATTGCTGAGCCAATCCCTTCTGCTATCATCCATTCATCACTGATATAGGGCTGGCGTCATGAATTTGAGAGCTTTACGTTTACCGAGTCGTTGGTTTGTACCTGTACTGGCAGCGCTCATTTTAAGCGGTTGCGGCATCAACAACATCCCCACCTACGACGAGGCTGTGAATGGCCGTTGGTCTGAGGTTCAAAATCAGTACAAGCGCCGTGCCGACCTGGTGCCCAATCTTGTAAACACGGTGGAAGGATTTGCCGATCAGGAGCGCGATGTACTTACCCAGGTCACTGAAGCTCGCACCCGGGTTACACAGATGAACATATCCCCTGAGATGCTCAACGATCCTGAGGCGCTTCAGCAGTTCCAGCAAAATCAGGGCGCATTGGGCTCAGCGCTACAACGTTTGATGGTGGTTGTGGAAGCGTACCCGGATCTAAAGTCCAATGAAAATTTCCTTGCCTTGCAACAGCAACTGGAAGGCACTGAAAACAGGATTGCTGTTGCGCGCCGAGACTATATCGGCGCTGTCCAACAATACAACACAGAGCTACGCACCATTCCAGGTCGTTGGTGGGCTCGTTTTATGTACCCGGAAATGGTGGCCAAAGCGAATTTCTCGGTCAATGCACAAGATGCTGTCAATCCAGCCGTCGAGTTTAATTCCAACTAATCCGGTTCATTCATTCAATTGTTTTCTACTCACTTAAGCTAGCGACCAAAATCATGCAGCGATTCTGTTTGCTCATCTCATTGTGCGCATTTTTCACTATCGCCTACGCCCAGAGCTTTCCGGAACTCACAGGGCGTGTTGTCGATAATGCGCAGCTTTTGACGATTGAAGATGAGGCTACGATAAGCGCGCAGTTGGAGGCTCACGAAGCACAGACAGGCAATCAGGTGGTCGTGGTAAGCGTTGCAGAACTAGAGGGGTATGACATTGCAGATTACGCGAACCGACTGGGACGGGCCTGGCAGATAGGTACGGTTGAAAACAACAACGGCGTATTACTGCTGGTGGCACCTGATGAGCGCAAAGTTAGAATCGAGGTAGGTTATGGACTCGAAGGCGCGCTGACAGACTCCCTATCAAGCATCATCATACAGCGTGAAATGTTGCCAGAATTTCGTAACAATGATTATCCAGCTGGCATAGCAAAAGGCGTGCAGGCTATTCTGGCAGCGGTTGAGGGAGAATATATTGCCTCACCCGGTAGCACAGGGGCTGGCAGTTCAGCCATGTCCTCAAAACTAGAAAGCTACATACCCTTGATATTCATTGCCATGATTGCCATTCCGGAGCTACTCCGACGCACTGGCAGACACAAGGCCGCTGGCGGTGCTTTTCCCGCAGGCTTTACCGGATTATTTGGCACCCTCGCTACAGGCAATTTACTTGTCGGCCTTATTGTTGCCATCGTTGTATTCATGCTCGTCTTTTTTAAAGGTTCAGGTGGCGGTGGTGGTGGACGCTCAACAAGGCGTGGTGGTTACCTGGGCACCGGTGGTTTTGGTGGTTCACGTGGTGGCGGTTTTGGTGGTGGAGGCTTCGGTGGGGGCGGCGGTAGTTTTGGTGGTGGCGGTGCTTCCGGGAGTTGGTAATGGCATTTCTGAACGAAAACGAAAAAAAAGAGCTTGAGGCAAAGATCGCACATGCCGAGTCACAGACGCGTGCTGAAATTGTTACCGTCATTGCTGGCCAGAGCGACGGGTATCGCTACATTCCGATTCTATGGTCTGCATTGCTCGCACTGAGCATTCCAGGTTTCTACTATGCCTATCTTGCGCTGACAGCAGGTGGTTGGGTTGCACCTGAGCAAATGGAACAAGCGGGGGTATGGCTCTATTCGATACAGGTTCTTGTGTTTCTTGGTGTCGGGATGCTGCTTCAAATACCGGCGGCACGTATGGCCATCATTCCAGAAAAAGTGAAAAAACAACGGGCATCACGGCATGCACGAGAACAGTTTTTTTTGCAGAACCTTCATCAGACTCAAGGCCATACTGGTGTGTTGGTTTTCGTCTCCGTGGCCGAACATTATGTGGAGATTATTGTAGATTCAGCCATAGCGGCAGCCGTTGATGACAAGCTCTGGGAACAGACAGTGGATAACTTCATTAGCCACATTGGGCGCGGAGAGGTTGCCACAGGTTTTGATACGACAATCGAACAGTGCCGTATTATCTTGTGCGAACACTTTCCAGTTGCAGACCATCATTCAGCTGGAACTGGTCCGGCGGACGGTGATCCAGAGGATAAGCAAACTGCAGACGGCAAGCTCAACGAACTACCGAATCATTTGATAGAGGTTTGATCGGTACTCTGTTTAACCTGATCCGCCAGCAAGAAAGTGGTGAAGGCAATTGGCGCCAAAGCAAGTAGCGCATACCGTAGACCTGTGCTTTCTGAGAGAAAACCAATCAGTGGCGGTGAAATCAAAAATGCAGTGAACGCAATCATGTTCAGAGCGGCCACATTCTCAGCTGCCGAACGTCCGGGACGATTGGCTGCTGCTGTAACGGTTAGCGGAAATACGATAGCCACACCCGCCCCTGCGATAGCGGCTCCAACAAAAACCCAGAGTGTACTGGGCGCCAAAGCAAATACCGCGATGCCCACCGTTGCAGCCACACCGGACACACGCACCACAGTAACGTCACCAAATCGCTCAGTGATTGCATCACCAGACAGACGTACCGCTGACATGACGACGGCAAAAAATGAATACGTCACTGCAATGAGCAAAGGGCTGGCTGTCATGACATCCCGCATGAACACAGCAGACCAATCGATAAAAGCACCCTCCACCATCGAAATTCCTAACGGCGTGATGCACAACAGTAATATCGCTTTGCTGGGGATTGTGAACAAGCTGGGCTCTTTGAGTCCATCATCTACGCTAAGAGGAGCATCTGCGTTTACTGTCGAGTCTGTTGTTTGCGTGCGGGCGTCAGCTACCTCTGCACCTGCGGATGAAAGCACCTCATCCATTGAGACTTGAACTCGGGATTGCGAATTGAAATCTGGTAACGCTGTGGCGACAAAATAGCCGCCCAGTGCAATCAACGGCATCACGATGACAAAGTGCATCGCTACACTTACGCCCTGTTGCGCAATCAGCCCACCAATCAAAGCACCGATCATTGTGCCCAAGCTCCAGAAGCCATGGCAACGCGACATCAATCGCTTGCCCGCCGCTTTTTCGATTCTAGCCGCCTCTGTGTTCATAGCGGTTTCGATCATGCCAATAGCCAGACCTGAAACAACCAGCGCCAGCATAAGCTGCACCAGAGTGCTGGCCAACGCAGGGGTGATAAACAACAAGGCCCAGAGGGGTAGAAAAATACGGCACGCCGTTCGTAAACCCAAGCTCTGCATGATTCGACCGGCGATGGAAAAACCGATTAGCGTACCGAGTGGCATAGCTAGCAGCGCCAAGCCCAACTGCCCATCAGACAACATCAGTGCATCTTTTATATCTGGAATACGCGGAATCCACTGCCCTATGGCAGAGGATTCAAAAAAAAAGACACCAAATATTGCCCACGCGGCTGATCTGTCGGACATGGGCTACCGTGATCTGCTGACCGGTATCGCTAACCGGGCTTTTTCATCGGTACGACTTTATCTTCAGCGCTAATATCCAGCGTCTGCAGGAAGGCTCGAAAATCCTCCCCGACTTCTTTGTGTTCCAGCGCGAATTCAACCTGTGCTTTCAAGTAACCCAGCTTGCTTCCACAATCAAACCGACGTCCCTCAAAATTGTAAGACAACACACGCTGCTCTTTCAGCAACTCCGCAATGGCGTCGGTCAACTGAATTTCGTTACCCGCACCGCGCTGCGTATTTTCAAGAAGATCAAATATTTTTGGCGTAAGAATATACCGCCCTACAACAGCAACATTACTGGGTGCCTTGTCGACCGCCGGTTTCTCAACAATCCCGGAAACCTCCATAAGGCCTTTCTTCACCTCTACTCCATCGACGATGCCGTAAGAGCTAACATCAGATTTAGGCACAGGTTCTGTGCCTAATATTGAGCAATGTTGAAAATCAAATAACTCGACCATCTGCTTCAGACAAGGTTTGCCGGAAAAATTGATAAGGTCGTCAGCCAGAATTACGGCGAATGGCTCATCATTAACCACCGGCCGGGCGCACAACACCGCATGACCTAGCCCAAGAGCTTCAGACTGACGTATGAATACACAGTTGACATGGCTGGGCAGTATGCTGCGCAACACCTCTAGCATTTCAGTTTTATTTTTCGCTTCCAGCTCGCGCTCTAATTCGTAAGCTGTATCAAAATGATCTTCAATCGATCGCTTGTTACGACCAGTAACAAAGATCAGCGTATCAATTCCAGCAGCCACAGCCTCTTCGGCCGCGTACTGGATAAGGGGCTTATCGACAACTGGCAGCATTTCCTTGGGATTGGCTTTTGTTGCTGGCAAAAACCGTGTGCCCATCCCTGCTACTGGGAAGACTGCCTTTTTTATTGCTTTCATGTGTTCTCCAACCGAAAAAAACGGCTTGTAGATCTAAGCTCTGATGAAGCGAGCGTCTGTTCCGATAAAACATTTGCACTAATCCGTTGTGCCTTGCAAACATCTTACCGTTAAGGCCGCTTCACTATATTAAATTCAAGGTAACCACCGAGGATACGTACCCCTCACTTCGCAAAACACGGCGCAAGCTACCTAAAAATCACTCTGTAAAAAATTGTGACTGGCGAATGCTCAGCATACTGCTGGAACAGACGTAATTTTTGATACCATCACTACTGTAGAAGCTTTTGACAATTTCGGTTGACACTAGCCTTTGACTCAACACATTTAACAAACTGTGTTGAACTAACATCATCATTTCAAAATTTTACCTGTAAACCTGAGAAACCTGCCAATGACCTTCGTCGTGACAGAAAACTGCATTAAGTGCAAGTACACCGACTGTGTAGAAGTGTGCCCCGTGGATTGCTTCCATGAAGGCCCTAATTATCTAGTCATAGACCCCGATGAATGTATCGACTGTTCCCTGTGCGAGCCTGAATGCCCAATCAATGCCATCGTGGCAGAAGAAGACATGAAGCCAGAAGATGAACCTTTCCTTGCTCTAAACGCTGAACTTTCAGCCTTGTGGCCAGTTATTACCGTGCAAAAAGAGCCGTTGGACGACGCAAAAGAGTGGGAAGACAAACCTGACAAACTCCAATACCTAGAACGCTAAGTTCGCAAACAACGTCACAATTGTATTATAAGCGCGCTTGATGCGGTCCATTGATGTGGCCGCGTCACAGTGCCATTTACACTGTTTAACCTCGTTGTATGAATATCGCCTGATTCCAGAGCGTTCTGAGCAGGCGTCACGACAACGGCTGGTATGCTCGTTGCCCTCTAATCGAGGTCAGTAATTCATAGTTGATAGTGCCAGCAGCGCGCGCAAGCTCATCGATCGACGCCTGAGCCCCCCAGAACTCTGCCAAGTCGCCGACTGTTGGCTCTGGCACTCCGCGCAAATCGACCGCCAGAGAGTCCATCGATACGCGCCCGATAATAGGGCATTTGATGCCTGAAACCACAACAGTGGCTTGACTATCCAGAACACGGGGAATCCCATCCCGGTATCCGGCAGCCACATAACCGACTGGCATGTCTTCATCGCAATGATAGCGCTGTGCATAACCGATGCCCGAACCGCTTTCCATTACCTTGATAGATAACAGTGGCGCTTTTACCGACATAGCGGGTATCAATTCCACCCCATCAGGCAACGCGCCATCCAGGGGATTACAGCCGTACAGCATAATGCC
>JALZVU010000154.1 GCA_023301795.1 Granulosicoccus sp. | reverse complement strand
AAATGGAGAGGATGGGAGAGTGCGCGTGCTGGTCATTATTATTCCCTCGAGGGGCCTGATGCTGATGCTGTTGGCATGCCGCCAGCGCCAGCGTTAGGGTCAGATGAATTAGAGGCTGAAATGGCGGAAGTCTACGCTCTGGCTTTATTGCGTGACATACCATTCACACAAATAACGGCAAATTCGTCAGTACAGACACCTTCCGGAATCGCGGTAGATGATGTCATTGACGCTATGGTAAGTGTGGGATGGTATACAGACAAAACCGAAGCTGGCCTGTCTCTACAAGAGCGTCGTCGACGTGCTGCCAGATTCGCAAGTCATGCAGATCACGATATCGATATCCCACCCAACGACGGTGTATTTGTTCGCAAAAATGTCTTCAGAGGATCGGGGCCGGGCGTCAAAGCAGGGCCCTATCTATCGCAGTTCATGGTGCAGGGCACACGTCTGCACAAAGAAGCGACAGATGGTCCCGATGTCTATTCAAATTCCTCGCTAAGCTACGGCAGTCAAGAGATTGATCAGAAGGTGTCGTTCTTTCCCGAAGCTGTTGATTATATGTTGCACTGGAATGCGTATCTGGATGTTCAGAATGGCGCTGATTTTAGTGCATCCAATATGACCAGTGACTTACCCCGACGGTTTATCAACACACCTCGCGATCTGGCGACCTACGTAAAACTGGATCAGCTTTATCAGGCATACCTGAACTCGTGTCTATTCATGCTGGGTTCCAAGGGCTTCAAGTTTCAGCAGCCGGTTATCAAAGACGGTGTGGAAGGTCCAGGATTTCCAGATCGTACAGCACAAGACAGCCGACAGGGTTTTGCAACCTTCGGTGGGCCCCATATTCTCTCGCTAGTGACCGAAGTGGCCACACGCTGTCTCAAAGCGGTCCGTCGGCAGAAATACAACTATCACAGGCGCGCGCGGCCGGAACGTCTTGGCGCTCTGTTAACGCTCAATGCAGGTGCTCTTGGCTCTGTACCAAATCCGCTCCAAGCGACAACCCAAGTCTCGCTTGATAAAATGAATTCTGGTCTTGCGCCATTGCTTGCATTGGTCAACCAGCATAACAAGTCGCGCCGAGCTGATATGGTCGCCAGAGCTGATCGTCCACTCCATGAAGAGGGCGACAGTGCTCACCATGCAGATCCCCATCTGCGTAACGAGGCAGGCGAGCTTGACCCGGCAAACTGGGATGATGACAAAAATGTTCTGCTTCCCATGGCGTTTGCTGAAGGCTCACCCATGCATCCAAGTTACGGTGCCGGACATGCAACCGTTGCAGGCGGGTGTGTCACCATACTCAAGGCGTTTTTCCACACCACCGAATCTGGTGGAACAGCGGTGGAATGGCCCGAAAATCTACCTGTTTTTCAGGTGGAGAGTGAAGGCCAGAAAATTCGAGATATTCGCGCCGCTGGCACGTTGAGCGAGACGCTTACCATCTCGGGTGAGTTGAACAAGCTTGCGGCGAATATTTCCATTGGTCGGAATATGGCAGGTGTTCATTTCTACACCGACTATTACGAGTCGCTAAGGATGGGGGAGCGCGTTTCCACAGGAATTCTCATCGAGCATATGACATTGGTAAATGAACCCATGGAAATGTCGTTTCACAGTTTCGATGGCGATTTCGTACATCTGTCCAAGACTGGTGGAGGCACTCAGGTGAATGTTGAGATTACAGACTCGCAAGGCAACAATGTGGATCGTGATGTCTGGTGGACTCGGCATCTACCGAGCCCCACCCCAGTCTCACCCGCAGCGCCAGTTCGCTCTAGACATGAAGACGTTCCAGCGTGAAGCGTAATGTTCTGAAATACCATTGACGCGTCTTGGGTGTCCGGAAAGCCAACACTACGGCATTGGCGACGATCTCCGGATACCCTAGCGCAATTTCTACAGCGACAGGACTGTTCTGGTAGGCTTCGCCCAAGCCTCCAGGAACAAGTTAGGAATGACGCCTTCCGCAGTCACTTTGAGCCTCTTTGATATCTTCCGTGATCTCAATACACAGCAGCGAGAAGAAATCGCTGCAAGAATGAAGTGCGCGGAATACCCGTCGGGTAAATATGTCATCTCGTCGGGGGCAGCCGGCAATGTCTATTTTCTGATCAGCGGCAGTGTCCGGGCCTGTGCCTACAGTGAACAGGGAAAACAGGTTTTCTTTGAGGATCTGTCGCCTGGTATGTTGTTTGGTGAATTGTCAGCTATTGATGATGGTCCGCGCACTGGCGACTGTCTGTGTACCTCGACGTGCCTGATAGCATCCTTCGATAAAGCCACGTTTCTAACGTTGCTGGACGACTACTCTTCTGTAAATCGCGCAGTACTGGTACGGTTGGTGGCGATGGTCCGTCGGCAACTTCAACGAGTTTACGAGTACACAACCTACAGTGTAAACCAACGTATACGTTTTGAATTGCTTAGGCTTGCGTATGAGACTGGCGAGAAGGAAGAGCCGGTCATATTAGATAGCGTGCCTACCCAAACAGAACTTGCCGACCGGATAAGCTCACACCGCGAAGCGGTCTCACGAGAATTGAAGATTCTTGAAAAAGAAGGGCTGATTACCTGGTCTCGCAGTCAACATGCAATTCTTGACAGAGATGGTTTGTTAAAGCGTGCCTATGTTGCTTAGCAACTGGCATGTCATCACCCGTAGCCTTAATCCTGGCGTTGGATGGGTTGCCTGCGAAAAGGCATTGATTTGTGACGCTTGAGCGAAGAATCAGACGGACGAGGAGGCTACCGAACGCGGGATCTTTGATCCGCGTTCGGCTTGAATATCCGCGCTTATGAAATTCTGTCGCCTTGCTCGTTAAACTTATGGATCATGTCGGGGCGAGGAGTCAGACTAACTCGGTCTCCGCGCGTAAATCCAACTTCACCACCAGAGCGAACCGTGATCATGTCAGCAAGGCCAGTTTCGTGGATGTGAAAAAACGAATCAGAGCCCAAGTGCTCGGACACACCAACCACACCAGACCAAGTGCCACCTGAATCAGATACGTCGATGTGTTCAGGTCTTACACCGATTGTGTGAGCTCCATGAGCGGCTGCTGTCTCACCTGTGATCATATTCATTTTTGGTGAGCCGATAAATCCGGCAACAAAAATGTTTTTAGGTTTGTGGTAGAGATCAAGAGGTGAGCCCACCTGTTCAATGTTTCCGGCGTTCAACACAACAATCTTGTCAGCCATGGTCATCGCTTCGACCTGATCATGCGTGACGTATACCATAGTGGTATCCAGACGCTTGTGCAGCTCGGAGATCTCGAGGCGCATGCCCATGCGTAGTGCCGCATCAAGGTTTGACAGAGGCTCGTCAAACAGAAATGCCGATGGCTCACGAACGATAGCGCGGCCGATAGCCACTCGCTGGCGTTGTCCACCCGAAAGTTGACCCGGGCGTCTATCGATGTAGTCAGCCAGATTGAGAACCTTAGCCGCGTTGTCTACACGCTTCTCAATCTCAGCTTTGTCCATCTTCGCCATACGCAATGGAAAAGCGATGTTCTTGCGTACCGTCATATGTGGATACAGTGCGTACGACTGAAACACCATCGCCAGACCGCGTTTTGAGGGCGGTGCATCACTGGACTCTCTTCCATCTATCTGAATAGAGCCCGATGACACATCCTCAAGCCCCGCTATGAGCCTCAAGAGTGTGGATTTTCCACAACCCGAGGGTCCCACGAAAACGGTGAATTCACCGTCTTCTATTGTCAAATCCAATGGCGGTATAACAACAACATCGCCAAAGGCCTTTTTGACCTTACTGAGCACTATCTGTCCCATAAATGACCTATTTAACTGCGCCGAATGTCAAACCACGGACGAGTTGCTTTTGGCTGAACCAGCCAAGTAGAAGAATCGGTGCGATAGCCATCGTTGAGGCTGCACTGAGCTTGGCAAAGAAAAGTCCTTCAGGACTCGAATAACTGGCAATAAAGGCTGTTAGTGGTGCCGCGTTTACAGCAGTTAGATTCAGGGTCCAGAACGCTTCGTTCCAGGCCAGTATAAAGTTGAGGAGCAGGGTAGATGCAATACCAGGCAATGCCATCGGTGTCAGAACATAGATGATTTCATCGCGTAGTGATGCTCCATCCATCCGTGAAGCTTCCAGAATCTCACCCGGTATCTCTCTGAAGTAGGTGTACAGCATCCACACAATTATGGGCATGTTGATCAGCATTAATACGATGACCAATCCGATGCGAGTGTCCAGAAGCCCCATCTTGATGAAAAGCAAGTACATCGGATACAACACACCAACCGCTGGCAGCATTTTGGTGGAGAGCATCCATAACAGAATGTCTTTGGTACGATTCGATGGCACAAAGGCCATTGACCATGCCGCAGGCACTGCGATGATTATCCCTAGAATGGTCGAACCTCCGGCAATGATTACGGAGTTCCAGAGAAATCGCATGTAATTGGACCGCTCTTGAACAACAGAGTAATTCTCGAGTGTCCAGTCAAAGAAGAAAAATATTGGTGGATCACTGATCGCCTGGGCTTCAGATTTGAAGCTCGTTAAGATCGTCCACAGGATCGGGAAGAAAATAAGTATGCCAATTGCCCAGGCAGCCAACGTATTGATCGTTTTGCGGCCTGAAGTTACATTGCGAGCCATGGTCTATTTCCTCACTTGTCAAGGTTCTTGCCAACGATGCGCATCAGGAAGATCGCAACGATATTGGCAAGAATAATGGCGTACACCCCACCCGCAGAACCCAGGCCTATGTTCTGACTCTCCAGCACACGCTGAAAGATGAGATACGTGAGTGTTTTTGTGCCAAAAGCGCCACCCGTGGTGACGAAAATTTCAGCAAAAATCGATAGCAAAAATATCGTTTGTATCAGGACCACAACAGTAATGGCGCGTCCAAGATGTGGCAGCACTATGTACCAGAACCGCTTTAGGATCGGTGCACCGTCAATTTCTGATGCCTCAAGTTGCTCGCTGTCTAGTGACTGAATGGCTGTTAGTAATATAAGAGTGGCGAATGGCAGCCATTGCCAGCTCACGATTAATATTATTGACTCCATGCTGGCCTCACTCAGCCAGAGCACAGGTTCTGCACCGAAAAACTCAAATAGGTGAGCAAGTAGTCCATTGACCGGATCCATGAACATGTTCTTCCATACCAGCGCAGATACAGTCGGCATGACAAAAAACGGGGATATCACGAGAATACGAACGATTCCCTGACCCCACATGGGTTGATCCAGCAATATAGCGAGCAAAATACCCAGGACCACAGTGATCACCAGGACACTTCCGACTATTAATAAGGTGGCTTGAACACTAGGCCAAAAGGCGCTGGAGCCGATAAAGCGCGAGTAGTTCTCGAAGCCTACCCAGTCGAGACCGCCAGAGAGCGTATCGCCTCGCAACGGTAAATATTTCTTGAACGAGAAGTAGAGCGTCATGGTGAGAGGCACTAGCATCCAGCCAAGTAGCAGGACAACTGCAGGTGCTAACATCAATCGGGCTGCAGATCGCGAGTGCTGGGTCGCCATTAAACGACGTCTCCTATGTTGCGTTTAGACCGTACAAGAATCATGGTGGTACTTTTTGGAATATTATTCAAAACCGATTTGGATCAACGATCTGTTCGGGCTCACCACCTCAGCGTGTTTGTGCAGATGATGCACAACACTTATGGTGTTAGATTGGTCTAAAAAATAAATCAGAACAACGCTATTGATGCCCGAACTCTATACTTTTTCGATATTCGCTAGGTGTCAATCCTTTTAGATCACGGAAACGACGATTAAAATTTGCTACGTTGTTATATCCGACGGTGTAACAAATATCTGTAATGGATATTCTAGAAACGCTGAGCAGCTCGCAGGCATGTGCGATCCTGACCGAATTCAGAAACTGGGTGAAACTATTGCCTGTCGCTTTTGAAAAAAAGCGCGAAAACGAACTCTGGGTCATGCCAAAGTGATGCGCTATGGACTCGATGTGCAGTTCATTCGCATGATGCTCACTAATATGAGCCTTCATTTGCTCAAGCTTCACCAGTACTTCTGATCCCTTGTTTTGTTTGGAAGGAATGGTTGAAAGGCTACGGTACTCGCGTTCATGCGAGAGACGGTCGAGCAGGTCAAGCAACAGCCCGATACGACGTATTCCTTCGCTGTTGATGATATCGTCAAACCACTTTTCAGCATCTGCACACAGGCTGTTACTGAACTGTATTCCTGCACTGGCACGAGCGAGCAATGGCAATAATTTCTCGACCTCAGGTGCCACTGACGCCATGGATTGCACCAGGCTTTTACGAAATTGAATGACGCCATCGCGCATGTCAACGACGTCACCAGGGGGTGCCTGGCTGACCCAGTTATGCGGCAGATAGGGTCCTGTCAGTATCAATTGACCGGGTGTGAAATCACCAACATGATCACCAACAAACACGCGCCCTTTGCTGGCGACAATTAAATGCAACTCGAATTCGTTGTGAAAGTGCCATCGTATCAGTGGGCTGGGGTACCCATGCCAGAACGCGTGAATTGACCGCGGATCCGTCTCAGCGGGCCCCAGCTCAGGAGATAGGGGAAAATGTACTGCGTCGGACATCCACACAGATCTCCAGTTTAAGTGACAAAGAAACCATGCGTCTTGCAGTCACAAGCCCTGCAGCATGATTAACGAGCGCATTTCGTAACATTAGCGTTATCTTAGTCGGGTTCCTTATTCTCTTCAAGCAAAAAAATTCGTGTTTTTTGGCTCTTATTTGATCATTCGTTGATTTTTTCACGTTTTTATCGCTCAATTCGGCCATCCACGGCTGGTATTAGTATTGGCTATCAGAGTATTGGCCTTTGAGTTGTGACAACGATACTTTCGTTATCCGCCTATTAGGAGGAGCTCAATTGTGACGTGCTGTCTGATTGGGGTACCGTCTTCTGCTATCCACTGCGTTAACAACAAAGGATAACCATGATGGATGAAGCTTCAGCATTGAACATCCCAGCACTTCTGACGCTGGATACGCTCAATGATCTGCCAAAAGCTATCGGGCGGCCGAGCTATGCGCGATCATCGCTATCTGCCGGGATTCTGCATTTTGGTGTTGGTAATTTCCATCGTTCTCACCAAGGGATTTATCTAAACTCATTGATGAACGAGGGACTGGACCACGATTGGGCTATCGTTGGGGCTAGTGTAATGGCTGGGGATGCAGTGACACGTGAGCTGTTGTTAAAACAGGATTGGTTAGGTTCTGTCACCGCCCGATCTGAGCTCAATTGTGATTCTTGTGTCACTGGAGCCATGATCGATTACCTGCCAGTGGCCGATGAAACAGCGATCCTGACTTACTTGACGAATTCCGACATTCGTATCGTCTCACTGACTATTACAGAAGGAGGCTATTTTGTAGATGCGGCCACCGGTCTTTTCGATGAAGATCATCCGGCAATCCAGGCTGACTTGAAACACTTTGATTGTCCATCTACTGTGTTTGGGCTCATAGTCCACGCCTTGAGAACACGCCGAGACAACGGTCAGCAGCCGTTTACCGTTATGTCCTGCGACAACGTTCCACATAATGGTGAGGTGACGAGGCGCGCAGTGGTGGGTATGGCACAGCTGGTTGAGCCGGCGTTGGCTGAGTGGATTGATGTTCACGCAAGCTTTCCGAACAGCATGGTTGACCGAATTGCTCCGGCCACAGGTCCACGTGAGCGACGCCAAGCGTTAGAAGATCTACAGATCACTGACGCCGCGCCGGTTTTTTGCGAAGACTACCTGCAATGGGTATTGGAGGACAAGTTTGTCGACGGTCGTCCACAATTCGATAAAGCTGGCGTTTGTTTCGTTGATGATGTCACGCCGTTCGAAATCATGAAACTCCGTATTCTCAACGGTGGGCATGCTCTAATTGCGTATCCGGCCGGATTACTCGATATAGAAGGATCCAGAGATGCAATGCAACATCCGTTGATTGGTGGATTTCTCGACAAGGTAGAGCGCAAAGAAATTCTGCCCATCGTACCACCCGTACCCAACACCGATCTGGACGAATACTATGCGAGTATTATCTCGCGGTTTTCAAATCCTCATGTTGCTGATACTGTTCGCAGGCTGTGTCATGACGGCTCAAACCGACAGCCAAAATTCATCATTCCCAGTGTGCGTGACTGTCTTAGCGAGGGCTCTAACGTTAATGGCTTGGCATTGGCTTCTGCGCTGTGGTGCAGGTATTGTTTTGGTGAAACCGAAAGCGGTGCTTTAATAGAACCCAATGATCCATCCTGGGACAAACTTTCCTATCATGCGAACTTGGCGCGAAAATCCCCGGATGCCTGGCTATCCATGCATGATGTATACGGTGATCTGGCAAAAAACAAACACTTCAGTGAACCGTTTGCGCAAGCGTTAAATGCGTTGTGGGCGGATGGTACGCAAAGCGTGCTACGTCGTTATCTGAGCGAATAACTATTGCTTCATCTGAGCGAATAACTATTGCTTCGTGAGCAATCCATGAACTGCACCGAAAACAAGATAAAGAGGTATTTGTATGTCGATTGATCAGGATTCGCGTTATGTCAGCCGTCTGACTAAAAATACGTTGGCATTAGTGCTGGCTGGTGGCCGTGGCTCAAGACTTTATGAGCTGACTGATTGGCGTGCTAAGCCCGGGGTCCCCTTTGGTGGCAAGTTTCGCATCATCGATTTCCCTCTCTCGAACTGCGTTAATTCCGGCATTCGACGAATAGGGGTGCTTACACAATACAAGGCGCACTCTCTAGTACGTCACTTGGGGCGGGGCTGGAGCAACTTCCAAAGCGAGCTAGGCGAATTCGTTGAGGTGCTACCGGCATCACAACGTACCGGCGGCGAGTGGTACACCGGTACCGCCGATGCTATCTATCAAAACCTGGACATTATCCGTACGCACAAACCCGATTATGTGTTGGTTCTGTCAGGTGATCATATTTACAAAATGGATTATGGACCGATGTTGGCCTTTCATGTGGCTAACGAGGCGGACATGACCGTCTCATGCCTGGAGGTGCCAATCGCAGAGGCTGCAGGATCGTTTGGCGTCATGACAGTAAACGAGGGTAACCGTGTTCTGCGTTTTGATGAAAAACCAGCTAATCCTACGCCTACTCCAGGCAACGATTCGATTACTCTGGCGTCTATGGGTAACTACATATTCAATACACAGTTTCTCTATGATCAATTAATTGCTGATGCCGATAACAAAGAATCTGAGCATGATTTTGGCAAAGATATCATCCCATCTATGATTGAGAATAATCGCGTATTTGCCTATCCGTTCCGTGATTCGGAAACCGGAAACCAAGCTTTCTGGCGAGACGTTGGAACGCTGGATGCTTACTGGGAAGCGCATATGGAGCTTGTATCGATAGACCCACAATTGGATCTGTACGATAAGGACTGGCCAATCCTGACGCATCAGCTCCAACTGGCCCCTGCAAAGTTTATCTTTAACGATGATGGCCGTCGTGGAGAAGCACACGATTCCATGGTGTCTGGTGGTTGTCTGATCTCGGGTGCGCGTATTACCGGTTCCTTGTTATTTTCCAACGTTACCGTGCGCTCACATACTGCAGTCACTGATTCAGTGATCTTGCCTGATGTTGAAATCGGACGACATTGCCGAATCAACAAGGCGATTATTGATCGAGGTTGTAAATTGCCAGAGAACACGGTAATCGGTGAGGATCATGAGCAGGATAAAGCGCGTGGTTTTCGAGTCACCGAAAAGGGTGTGGTATTGGTCACTCCTGACATGTTGGGTCAGAACCTGCACACCATGCGCTAACGTTTGTTTGTGTGCTGAAAACCGTGTGCAAGGAGCGCACACGAAAAATTGTTCATAGAGTTCTTTGCGCGAAAATTCGATAGCGATTCGGCTCGAGCGCCTTGCAATACACATTCAGGAAAAGCTTGCCATGTCCGAGATTGACAAAGATACGCTGGAGGCCGTTTCCCGAGGAGATTACTATGATCCTTTTTCAGTACTAGGCCCTCATACTGATAATAAGCAGCTGGTGGTTCGCACGCTTCAACCACAGGCGGATGCGGTTGTGCTCGTGGACAAAAGCGGTGCGGTGCTGGCTGAAATGTCACGTTTACATTCCGGAGTGTTTGAAGCGACGCTACCCACAGGCACACACTACCTGCTGCGGATACATGAAGGTAATGAGACATACACGCTAGACGACCCTTATCGGTTTTCCTCACTACTGGGTGAGATAGATCGATTTTTGATGGGTGAAGGTACTCATTTAAAGCTCTATGACAAACTGGGAGCTCGCCTCACCACGTGTGAAGACGTCAAGGGTGCGCACTTCGCAGTATGGGCGCCTAATGCACAACGCGTTAGTGTTGTCGGACCATTCAATGCATGGGATGGTCGAAGACATGTCATGAGATCGCATCCTGATAATGGCGTCTGGGATATTTTCGTACCTGGTCTTGTTGCTGGTGATCTATACAAGTTTGAATTAAAGGGCAGCGACGGATCAATTTTGCCACTCAAGGCAGATCCGTTTGGACGTAGCTTCGAGCCTCCACCGGGTAATGCATCTCTGGTTCCAGACGACAAGGCGATGGTTTGGCAGGACGATAGCTGGTTAGCTGGTCGTGCTCAGGCAACTGCACTAGACGCACCGGTGTCGATCTATGAGGTTCATCTAGGCTCATGGCGACGCAGTGGGGACGAACAACGCTGGCTTAGTTATGATGAGCTAGCTGATGAGTTAGTGACTTATGTAAAGCAGATGGGCTATACCCATATCGAGCTGCTACCCATTACAGAACATCCTTTTGATGGCTCCTGGGGATATCAGCCCATCGGTATGTATGCGCCGACATGGCGCTTTGGGACACCGCTTGAATTCAAGGCATTTGTAGATCGCTGTCATCGTGAGGGCATTGGTGTAATTCTTGATTGGGTACCTGCGCATTTCCCACGTGACACCCATGGGCTTGGAAACTTCGATGGTACACACCTATACGAGCATGCAGACCCGCGTCAGGGGGCGCATAGTGATTGGGGTACATTGATCTTTAACTATGGCCGAAAAGAGGTGGTCAACTACCTGCTCGCTAACGCATTGTTTTGGATTGAGGAATATCATATTGATGTGCTCAGAGTTGACGCTGTCGCATCGATGCTCTATCTGGACTATTCGCGCGAGGAGGGTGAGTGGGTCCCTAACGAGTATGGCGGTAATGAGAACCTTAGCGTCGTTGAATTTCTCAAGCAGATGAACACCGTGGTGCATGCTCACGGTGGAATGACTATGGCTGAAGAATCCACCGCCTGGCCGATGGTTTCCCGACCAGTGTATCTGGGCGGCTTGGGGTTTACCTACAAGTGGAATATGGGCTGGATGCACGACACGCTAAGCTTCTTACAAGAAGACTCCATTCATCGCAGTTTTCATCAGGACAAGATAACGTTTAGTCTGTTGTATTCATTCACAGAGAACTTTGTGTTGCCTTTGTCTCACGATGAGGTGGTACACGGGAAGGGTTCGATACTGGCACGCATGCCAGGCGATCCATGGCAACAGTTCGCCAACCTGAGATTGTATTACGCATTCATGTATGGCCATCCCGGTAAGAAACTGCTTTTCATGGGTGGGGAGTTTGGCCAAGGTCGTGAGTGGAATCATCACAGCGCGCTGGACTGGGACCAGTTAGACGACTCTCGACATGCAGGCGTACAGAGCCTGGTCCGCGATCTAAATAAACTATACAAGGACACGCCGGCGCTCTACGAGAGAGATTGCGATGCATCCGGATTCGAGTGGATCGATTGTACAGACAACGAGCAAAGCGTTATTGCGTTTATTCGACGTGCTGAATCCACACAAGAGCTGGTTGTTGTTGTTTGTAACTTCACGCCTGTGGTGCATGAGCAATACCGCATAGGTGTACCGTTTGCTGGTCGTTATGTTGAGCGACTCAACAGCGACAGCATCGCTTACGGCGGGAGTGGTGTAGGTAGTGGCGATGTGACAGCAGAGGCTGTTACCACGCACGGCCGCCCGTATTCTCTGTCAATCACGTTACCGCCATTGGCAACGATGGTGTTTCTTGTGCAACCGGATTTGGTAAACGACAAGCCTGACACTGATTAATAAAATCCCCATGAGGAATCCGTGGCCGGTCTTGCGCGCCTGTCGGCAAGCCGGCAACCGCCTGAATACTGCTACTTTGATTTGAGTATTGCTTCAATCAAGTCATCAGGAATGTCTTTCAGATAAGTCTTGTCGGATGCGCGTAGAACTTCTTTGTTGATGTCAACTGCGCGTTGATACGCTTCTACATATTCACGACATTCTCTGCAGATTAGTAAGTGAATTTTGAAGGTAGTCAGTTGTTTCCTTGTGAGCTCGCCATCGAGATAGGCGAGTATGAAGCCTTCTATCTCCCGGCACGTCAACATACCGTACACGCGCTTGAGAAATTGACCTTTGATCGATCTACTCATCCTTGACAATCGTGTCGTGTTTCTCAATCTCGGTCTCCGCGAAGCATTGGTTCGAGCATTTTTTTCAACGCAGATCTGGCTCTGTGGAGGCGTGTTTTAACATTGCCGGGGGATATATTCACTAACGATGCAACTTCTGCAGTGTCGTAGCCTTCTATATCTCTAAGCAGTAAAACTACGCGATAGTCGTCTGGTAGTCTAGCGTAAGCATCCTGTAGGGACGAACGAAGTAGCTCATTTTCGAGTACTTTTTCGGTGCCAATGAGGTACGTCCAAGTGTCTTCTGTTCGACAGCCGTTTTTGTCAAAGTCGGGTAGATTCTCTTCAATGGACTGCTCTGGTCGCCGTTTAATCTGCCGGAGCTGCATCAAAGAGGTATTTACAACGATCCGTTTGAGCCAAGGTTTCAGCTTTGATTGATCCTTAAGAGAGTCGTAGGAGCGAAAAGCATTTATAAATGACTCTTGTACTGCGTCTTGCGCCAGGCAATGGTCATTGAGTATTTTTTCTGCTAACGCCAGCATCCAAGCGATGTGCTCAATAACTAATTGCCTTCTATCGCAGGATTGCATTGCAGGTTCTATACAGAGGTTCACGTCAAGATACTTCAAGCGTTAAAGTGCATGTTTGGTCGTGCCGCTACCACCGTCAATTGGCCAAATGACGAGTCATACAGCGAATATAGGAGTTTTTTTCATGCTTTGCGTAACCAATCGCGCATGGCAGGCATCTTACTAACTGAAACACTTTATGTAACCCCTTTTCGTCGGCGCCACACGTTTCAGATGTTAGAACGTTGCGCACTCTGGTGGTGCACATTTAACCGTATTTTGGACGTTCGAGGGAAGAACTTTGTCACACTGTTCCGTTCTGGGGCAAACTTAGCGTCTCGCTGCGCGTGACTGTGAGCATAAAAATTTCTAGTAGTTCCATTATCGCTGTTATGCATGCCCTTCCAAATTTGTGTCACTAGGTGTTGTCTTGGCGGCTTCGAGTTTTGTAAGTGATAGGGAGTGATTAACTTAAATTTTATAGTAATCAGTTACTTGGTATTAATTTTGGCAGCAATATTTCATCGTGAAATTGCTTAATATTTGTTGGGATAATCAGCCAGAGGTGTTACCAGATTACGAACACTACATTTGTCCTGAGTCTTTGAGTTACAGCTGCTTGTATCGACTCATTTTTGAATCAAACGAAGAAAAACTGTAAAGATGCAAAATAAACTGATATTCACAGCGCTCATTGGGCTGCTTGCGGCCACTCTCGTGGGTATGGGTGAGTACCTGCTGCACTATGACGCGCAAGCTCGGTTTACTGAAGGGGGGTACGATTTCATGCAAGGTATCTCGACTTCTCGCTCGACGGCTGGACATTTCCTAGGTGTATTCGGTGCAACCTTGTATCCGATAGGGTGTTATCACATCTTCCAGATGTTGCGTCCTGCGAACCACCGTTGGGCATTTTCAGCGTTTCTCATCGGTACTTTCGGTTTTATCGTCGGCGTGGTGTGGATAGGTTCACGAGCCAGCATCTCTGCCCTGATGCAACTGCCAGCGTCCGCTGATATAGAAGCTCTTATTGCATTATACGACCTACGCTACGAGACGTTGTTACAAGTCATTCGCATCACCACGCTGGTGGTATCAGTCATCATAATCAAACTGTGCTTGTCGGGACGTTCTCATTATCCGAAGTGGATGGCGATATTTAATCCTATTCTTTTGATTGTTGCTAATTTCATACTCTTTGCCATTGTGCCGTCCGTCGGTAAACACACCATGCCCATAGCGCTCAATGTAGCGTTTTTCATCTTTTTTGCGTTATCTCTTGTCTTTGCAGTTAAAGCCCAGACAAGCGGCGCTAACTCGCAGGAGCTGAGTTAATGAGTATCGGCAAACTCTTAAAATCCATCGTCCTTTTTGTAGCGCTGCTAATCATCAGCCTGATGCTTGGATTAACCTGGCTGAGCCATAGTGATCGCTCTAACAGTTATGCAGTCAATCTGGACAATCTGACAATACCTACGTTTACGCAGCAGGTGATTGATTTCGTTCCCACCTACGATGAAACCCAAACACTTCCGTTTACAGCTGGCGCTATTGTTGACATTGACAATGACGGCGTTGAAGAGCTGTTTATAGGCGGTGGAATTCATCAGCAGGATGCGTTTTATAAATTCAACAATGGCACCTTCGAGGACATCACCACGGATACGGGATGGACAAAAGAGACCCCGGATAAAACGTTCAGTGCGATATCACTGGATCTTGATGTCGACGGTGATAACGACATGCTGATCACAAGGCAATCAGGTGTGTTTTTGTACACTAATGTTGACAGTACATTTACCGCTAAAAAGCTGGACCTCAACCTGGATCCAAAGACCGTACCGCTGTCTGTTGCGGTTGCTGATATTAACAGGGACGGGTTGTACGATATGTTCGTGTCCGGTTACATCGCCAGAAAGCACGTGGAAGGCGAAACCATATTCAACCAAGAATATGGAGGTATAAGCGGTCTATACATCAACACCGGTGACGATACGTTCGACAACATCACCGAGCAGGCTGGAATGCTATATCAGCACAACACGTTTCAAGCAGTATTCATCGATGTTGATGGTGACCGACTCGAGGACATTGTGATCGCTCATGACACCGGGACGGTTCGCACCTGGAAAAACAATGGTGATATGACCTTTGAGAATATGTCTAACCCCAGCAGTGATTATTTCTCGTACCCCATGGGTATTGCTGTAACCGATCTGAAAAACGACAGCCTCCCTGATTTTTTCTTCTCTAACGTTGGATCAACTGTGCCTGACGCACTGGTACGTGGGGATTTGCGAGAAGATCAAGTCTTGCACACAGAGTGGTTATTATTCGAAAACCAAGGCGATTTCTCGTTTGTTGATTCTGCGGAGGAGCGACAGGTAGCTGCCTTCGAATTCTCATGGGGCGCAATCTTTGAAGACTTCAATCTTGACGGTCGTGATGATTTGGTTGTATCCGAAAATTATTCAGGTTGGCCACTACACGCGCTACCGATGTGGCGACTAAACGGCCGGTTCTTGCTACAGGATGATCAAGGTAAGTTTTCTGAAGCGGGTGATCAGGCAGGTGTGCAGAATCGCGAATTTGGTATCGCACCTCTTACAGCCGACTTCAATCAGGACGGATATCCAGACTTGGTTCATATCAATCTACTCGGTCCACAGAATGTATTTCTGAGTGAAGGTGGAGATCAAGGTTTTTTGAAAGTGCAGTTGCCCAACACCATCGGTTCGGTAGGCACCGTCGTTACAGTTACGCTTGCCGATGGATCCAGGTTGATCCAGACGTTTGTTGTTGGTGAAGGCTTATTGTCCGATCAATCTCACATGCTGATATTCGGATTGGGTGACAGCCAAGCATCCAGTGTATCGGCAACAGCACTAGACGGCGCTGCGTTTATTACCGAAGGCAGCTTTCGAAATGAAACCGTTCAACTTATGCAAACCTCAGGCGAGTCAGGATCATGAACCAACGTAAAATTATTGATATCGTACTTTGGATTCTGCTGGGCATCGGTTTTCTGGGTGCCGTGAATGTGAGTTATGCTAATTTCACGGGCAAGGTTTGCCCGGCAATTGGTATCGTACCCATTTGCTATGTGGTGCTGGTTGCTTACTCCCTTATGATTATTTCACTGCTTGTGCGTGGCAATAAGTACAAAACGTACTCTTTCTGCGTAGGCTGGGGCACCGCTTTTGTTATCGCATTAATGGGTTCAGCCGCAGAGATTCTGGGTGGTGGCGGTGTTTGTCCAACGACCAGCGGCGGTAGCGTACGCGGTGCGTCCAGCAACGCAATTCCAATGTGCTACGTCTCCCTGGCGTTGACCATTGCCATTCTTGTATTGTTTCTAATCGGTCCTTACAAGCGGGCGTGCGACATCCACAACAATCGAGCATGATGTCGATAGAACCACAAGTTCATTATCGGGTATGCAATCTGTGTGAAGCGATGTGTGGCATTCAAGTCATGCAGCGTGAGTCTGCCGCTTCTGCCGGCGTTGATATCGTTATCAAGCCTGATCTGCAGGATCCATTCAGTAAGGGCAGTATGTGCCCCAAGGCTCCGGCCTTGGCGGCGCTGCATACTGATCCAAGTCGCCTTCGCAAACCTGTAAAACGTGTCGGCGAAGACTGGGTCGAGATTACCTGGGATGAAGCTTATGCAACGATAGAAACCAACCTTAAGCGTATTCGTAAAGAACACGGTGCTGATTCGATTGCCAGCTACCTGGGCAATCCTGTCGTGCACAATATGGGCATGATGTTGTTTGTAAAAACCCTGACCGCGGCGATCGGTTCCAGAAACGTTTTTTCGGCAACCAGCATGGATCAACTGCCGCATCATTTTGCAGCGCATTTCATGTTTGGTCATGAGTTCAGAATTCCAGTGCCAGATGTAGATCGCACTGATTTCATGATCCTTATGGGTGCTAACCCAATTGCCAGTAATGGCAGCATCATGACCTCGGCCGGCATTCGCGAGCGTCTGAAAGCTATCGAACAGCGGGGCGGTCAGTTTGTTGTCCTGGATCCGCGTTTGACGGAGACAGCAAAGCTGGCCACGGCGCATCACTTCATCCGGCCCGGTACCGATGTGTTTTTCTTACTAGCTTTTGCGCATATTCTTTTTCGCGATAACTACATTGACCTCCAACACCTGTCTGACCATATCGTCGGCATAGAGGCTATGGATGCGGTAGCCGATGCGATGACACCCGAACAAGCTGAGTTAATCACTGGTGTGCCAGTGTCAGTGATTGAAAGCCTTGTCAAAGACTATGCACAACAGGATCGCGCTGTTCTCTATGGTCGGATGGGGTTATCAACACAGAAACACGGTGGTCTTTGCCACTGGTTGATAAATAGTATCAATTTGTTGTCGGGAAATTTTGACAGGCCGGGCGGCATGATGTTTCCAACTCCGGCAATCGAACTGGCCAGAGGAAAGCCGAAAGTTAGCCCATTTGGCCGGTGGACAAGTCGAGTGCGCAAAATGCCAGAGTTTTATGGTGAGTTGCCGGTATCCGCAATGACTGAGGAAATTACCACTGAAGGGCCAGGGCAGGTTCGAGCATTCATGAGCGTGTGCGGTAATCCAGTACTGTCCAGCCCCGGTGGGCACAGGCTTGATGCAACGCTACCCGATGTCGAGTTCATGTTCTCTATCGACAACTATATTAACGAGACAACACGCCATGCAGATATTATTCTGCCAACGCCAAGTGGTCTGGAGATTGAACACTACGACTTGATCTTTAATTTGATATCGGTGTCGAACAACGTTAAGTACTCAGAGGCTCTGTTCCCGCCAAACGATGAGCGCCCACGCGACTGGCAAGTGCTCAAGGTTCTTATTGAACGATTGTCTCCCAATGGCGGGGGTTTTATGCATCGTTTTCTAACGCCGCGTCGGATCATCAACTGGGGTTTGATGTTCGGTGCCTATGGAAAGCTTAGTCACCCTAGAAGATGGCTCTCGGGGCTAACGCTTAACAAGGTTATCGCTTCAAAACACGGCATTCGATTAGGTCCCATGGTCTCCAGGGTGCCCGAGGGGATGTTGACGTCCGACAAAAAAATACACATTGCGCCTGATATTTTCGTGAACGCACTGAAAACGCTTATAGAAGAACACAAAGCAGATTCAGTGCAAGCCAGCGTTAGCCACACTCAACAGCGTCCGTTTCGTCTTATCGGTAGACGCCACGTGAGCACCAATAATTCCTGGATGCATCAGGTTAAAAAACTGAGTGCAAGTGGGCAGGTGCGTTGTACTGCGATGATCAATACCGACGATGCAAGAAGATTATCTATCGTAGACCAGCAAAGTATTGCTGTCAGTTCTGACGTTGGTGTTATAACGTTGCCTGCTGAAGTCACTGATACACTCATGCACGGCGTAATTTCCATACCTCACGGATTTGGTCATACGCGAGCAGGCACACGTATCCCGTATGCAGAGGCGAAACCGGGTGTTAGTGTCAATGACATCACTGATCACAATCACGTGGATGCGTTGACAGGCAATGCCGCTTTCTCAGGCTTGCAGGTGAGCATAAAAAAGGTGGGTGATGCACCGGAAGCTATGGCAGCCAATGGCAAACCATTGGTGGTCCTTTATGGCTCGCGTACGGGTAATGCCGAATTCGTTGCACAGGACATAGTGAAACGCGCTGGCGATCATGGCATGGTGGCACAAGCGGTTGCCATGGACGATGTGGATGCCACAGAGCTTTTAGACATAGAACGGATATTAATAGTTTGCAGTACCTACGGTGAAGGCGATATGCCCGATAACGCCCAATCACTGTGGGATACTTTCAGTGCTGCAGACTCGCCTCGGTTGCATCGTGCTCACTACTCAGTGTTAGCCTTTGGCGACAGAACTTACGCTACATTCTGTGAGGCGGGTAAGCTGTGGGATAAGCGCCTTTGTGAAGTAGGCGCTACTAGAATTCTGAACAGAACTGACTGTGACGTCAATGACGATGATGTTGCGGAACAGTGGATAGATGTTGTACTGCCCATGATTTCTGACATCGGGGATCAAACCAGTATCAATACCCCTACCGTACTGTCGAGTCAGACCGCCGCGAGGCGGTTTACCCGTAAGAATCCCTTGCAGGTACCTTTGACTGAAAAATACAGCTTGACCAAGCAAGGCTCGTCCAAGCAGACCTATCACTTTAGCTTGTCACTGGCTGACGAGGCACTGGACTACAAAGTGGGTGGCACGATTAATGTGCTACCCGAAAATCGACACTCTCTTGTGTCAGAGTTATTGAATCTAGTGAACAGCAATGCCGACGAACGAATGGGTGATAGCACTAAAACTGTTTTCAAACGCCTACTACAGGATCTGGAGATTCGAACCCCATCCCGCGCTTTATTGGCGGCCATTGCAGAGCACACTAACGACGAATCGGTAAAGAGTATTCTGCGTGGTGATGATCAATCTGCCTTAAATGATTACTTATGGGGTAAGGATGTCCTCGGCTTGTTGAGAACCAATCCTGGCGTGATAACGTCCGTTGAGGCTCTGTGTAACGTGCTTGGACGGTTGGCACCCAGAAGCTACTCTATCTCCTCCAGTATTAATCTTCATCCCAATGAGGTTCACTTAACCGTGGGAGCGGTTCGATACACGGTGGACGGACGCGAACATCACGGTGTTGCTTCCGGCTTTCTCGCTGATCAGCTAGATGTGGGCGACAACCTCAATGTGTATTTTGGCCCTGACAACGCATTCTCATTGCCAGATGACGATGTACCTATTGTCATGATTGGGCCAGGTACGGGCATAGCACCGTTTCGAGGGTTTCTGCAAGAACGGCAGTGGCGTAAGGCGACCGGCAAATCATGGCTTTTTTTTGGAGATCGTCACGCCAGCACTGATTTTCTGTACGAGGAAGAGATCAGTAGCTGGCTTGAACAAGGCGTGCTGAACCGATTGGATCTTGCGTTCTCTCGTGATCAAGCCGAGAAACTTTACGTGCAACATCGAATGCTTGAAAATGCGTCGGAGTTTTTTCAGTGGCTGCAGAACGGTGCCGTTATCTACGTATGTGGCGATGCTGAGAAAATGGCAAAAGATGTTGATGAGACTTTACACTTCATTGTCCAAAGCGAAGGCCGCTATTCATCTGATGAAGCCATAGCCTACATAAAGCAATTAGTCGACGACAAACGATACTTACGCGATGTCTATTAATACAAGCCAGTCAGCAGGCTCAGTGTCGGAGACTATTCGTGCAAAGATATTTGGTGATCACTACGTAGAAATTCGCAAGACACATCATCATATCCCTTGGGCCGAAGAGGTGCATGCGGTGAACTGGTTTAACACCCGAGCTATGTTTGTCTACAATTTTTATAACCTGATTGCTGGCCGATCAGTAGCAGGCGTGGGGGGCAAGCCCATTTTCAAGGGCAGACTTACGAAAACGCTTTACGGAAGTCAGGATGATTCGCGAGGTGTTTTGTTGGTGGTTAAATATCCCTCAGCACAGAATTTTTGTAACATGCTTGAAAATCTCTACTTCAAGGTTGTCAGCGTGTTTCGGACAGTAGCCGTTAGCGATTTTACGTTCTGCCTGACTAAGGCAACCACTGTGGCTACATTTGCACATGTAAAAATGGACTCGTACAGCTACCTGGTTCATCATTTTCGCGGTAATGAGCAGACCTTGACCAGCGCGAAGCAGGTGACAGACGGCACGCGGATTGAGCTGATGTTCTCCAGTGTGAAATCACACAGCATTGTCTCTGTTGCGCAGAACCAACCTGATAAACCGATTCCCGATGTCATGGACGGAATTCTCTTGTTTCGTTCGAACAATGATGCTTCGCTAGAAGATTTTGTTGCATCTAATAATTACCAAGTAGTTGTCGAATCAACTGACACGTCTTCTATAGGATTGCTGAGGAGATTGATGTGATGTTTCTAGTCGAGTCTTCTGTGATCATTCTCAATGTCCCCCAGAATAGGTAGCTAACATGCGATTTATCATGATTTTTACAGGTGTCGTCCTGTTTGTTGTGGGGTTGCTCTCTATGGTGACGCCTATTCCCGGAGGTACGCTGGCTATGACTGTAGGAGTAGGCATGATTATCTGCGCCAGTAAAAGGGCTACGGATCTGATCAAGAAAAACAGATCAACGTACCATCGGCTCAATCGATCCATGACATGGCTGGAGAACAAGATGGGTGAACGTTTCAGTAGGGCACTTCGCACCACCCGTCCTGATGAACTGCCGTTAATCACAGAAACTGGTGGAGGAGTATGAGTCTTGTCAAAATTACATAGTACAACTGTGATTACCATTAGGTTGCTGCCAAATACCTGAGTAATCTATGAAGTATCCAGCAGCATTGGTGAGGGGTACTATTGTATCCATTGACTACGAAGCCATGAATAATTGACACAAATGTCCATAACACCTTGTAGAACTGAGTTGGGTCGATTAATATTTTGCTTGGGTGACGTTACGCAGCGGTATTTAACAGCGGCCATCTGTAGAGCGCTTAATGATGCACTATTGCACTCGACTCAATTAACAGGATTTGCACGTGAATCTTGCGCATCGTCACACAGCTGTCCATCAATAAGCTCGAATAAAAATGTATTACAGAGGAGGGTGTGCGATCACTTTGCAATCGAACACGCTTCTAGCCGCCCATTGAACAACAACGGTTCACAAACATGACAATACGTCAGTATTTTTCGATATTCGCTATAAGCGCGCCTATTGTATTATTAGGTTTATCCATAGTGTGGTCACCCGCAATCTGGATTCTGCTAGTGATTGCGCCAATCATTGTCCTGGGTGTCATTGACATGATGCAAACCAGGCAAACCATCCGCCGCTTGTATCCGGTTTTTGGTCGTTTCCGCTATTTGCTCGAATCCGTCAGGCCTGAAATGCAGCAGTATTTCGTTGAGTCTGATACAAACGGTACGCCTATCCCGAGAGAATTTCGCTCACTGGTTTATCAACGTGCAAAAGGGGCTCGTGACACACGACCGTTCGGCACTATCTTTGACGTGAGTCGTGATGGGTATGAATGGATGAACCATTCAATGGTACCCAAGGATTCGCACGACCATGATCCACGTGTCAAATTTGGCGGAGACAGGTGTGCACAACCGTACATGGCATCACCGTTGAATATTTCAGCCATGAGCTACGGGTCACTGAGCAGCAACGCTATCAGGGCTTTGAACAAGGGTGCCAAGATTGGCGGATTCTCACACAACACTGGAGAAGGTAGCCTGAGCCCTTATCACCTGGAAGCAGGTGGAGATATTGTTTGGCAAATCGGTACGGGCTATTTCGGGTGTCGGACCGAGGAAGGGAAATTCAGCCCTGAGCTGTTCAAGAAATCTGCAAATCTTGAGTCGGTGAAAATGATCGAGATCAAGTTGTCGCAAGGGGCAAAGCCCGGACACGGAGGTATATTGCCGGCCGCCAAGCTGACTGAAGAAATTTCAAAGATCAGGCTTGTTCCAATGGGTCAGGATGTTGTTTCGCCTCCATCGCACTCAGCGTTTTCTACGCCTCTGGAATTACTCGATTTCGTTGAACAATTGCGTGAACTTTCCGGCGGCAAGCCGGTAGGGTTCAAGCTGTGTGTTGGTCGCAAAGATGAGTTTCTCGCTATTTGTAAAGCCATGAAAAAAACAGGTAAAACGCCAGACTTTATTACGGTTGATGGCGGTGAGGGTGGTACAGGTGCTGCGCCTACTGAAATGACCAATTCCATTGGTACACCTCTGCGTGACGGGCTGATGTTTGTCAATCAGGCGCTCATCGGGTTTGGTCTTAGAGATCAGCTCAGGATAATTGCCTCTGGCAAAATATTTAGCGCCTTTCACCTATTGCGAGTGATCGCACTTGGAGCTGACACGGCCAATTCAGCACGCGGCATGATGATGGCTCTGGGGTGCATACAAGCACGCACTTGTAATACAGATCATTGTCCGACTGGTATCGCTACGCAAAACCCGGAACGTGCCAAAGGTCTTGTCGTTAGCGACAAAGCTACGCGAGTAGCGAACTTCCACAAAGCAACCATTGACAACTTGGGTGAACTTCTGGCAGCTGCGGGACTCGACAGTTTGGATCAGTTAGAAGCTAAACATATTAACCGACGGGTACAGGGCGCGACGGTGAAATCCTACGCTCAGTTATATCCAGTCATGGAGACCGGATGCCTTCTAGACGACAATACCGCTCCGCAAGACTGGAAAGATGACTTGCAGTCTGCTCAAGCAGATCGTTGGGTATAAAAAACAACAATAGGAATAGCTCGAATTATGAAAACTTCAGATCTGTTTGTTAAAGCACTCGAAAATGAAGGTGTCAAATACATCTTCGGAATCCCTGGAGAAGAGAATCTTGATTTTCTGGACTCTCTCAGAGGCTCATCCATCCAGTTGATATTGACCCGCCATGAGCAGGCTGCAGGTTTTATGGCGGCCACGTACGGTCGACTGACAGGAGAACCTGGCGTATGTTTGTCGACACTTGGGCCCGGTGCTACCAACTTTGTGACAGCTGCAGCTTATGCACAACTAGGTGGTATGCCGATGATCATGCTAGGCGGTCAAAAACCTATTCGTAAAAGTAAGCAGGGACGTTTTCAGATAGTCGATGTAGTTAATTTGATGAAGCCTGTTACCAAATATTCAGAGCAGGTTGTTGATGGAAACAACATTCCGTCCATGGTGCGCGAGGCTTTCCGTTTGACCATGGATGAGAGGCCAGGCGCCGCGTACATAGAGTTGCCTGAGGATATTGCAGAAGAGGAAACAGATGCAACGGTGTTTGATGTCGTAGGACATCGACGTCCAGATGCAGGTCAGCCTTCCATTGACCAAGCCGTTGAAATGATAAAGGCCGCCAAATTACCGTTACTGCTCATTGGGGCCGGCGCAAACCGCAAGCGGACAAGCGAAGCACTTAAAGCTCTGGTTGATGAATCTGGATTGTTTTTTTTCGATACTCAAATGGGGAAGGGTGTCGTTGATGAGCGCCATGAGCGCTATATTGGTACTGCCGCGTTATCTGCTGACGACTACCTGCACTGCGCGATAGAACGATCCGATTTGATTATCAATGTGGGCCATGATGTCATTGAAAAACCGCCTTTCTTTATGGAAAAAGGTGGAAAACATGTTATTCATATCAACTTTGATGCCGCCAATATTGATGACGTCTATTTCCCGCAACTGAACGTTGTTGGTGATATTTCCAGTTCAATTACGCGCATTACAGAGCAATTGGGGAAACTTGATCAAGATTTCAGCTTCTTCGAGCGCGTGCGTGATGAAGTGAATTCTCACGTCACCAAGTACTTTAAAGACACTCGTTTTCCAATTCTGCCGCAAACGCTGGTCAGCCTTCTACGTGATCATCTTGATGCTAAAGATATCGTGACGCTTGACAATGGTGTTTATAAAATATGGTTTGCTCGCAATTACGAATGCTACGAGCCGAACACGCTATTGCTTGATAACGCGTTAGCGACCATGGGAGCTGGCTTACCTTCAGCCATGGCTGCAAAGCAGTTGCATCCGGAGCAAAAGGTGGTTTCAGTGAACGGTGATGGTGGGTTCTTGATGAACTCTCAGGAGCTTGAAACAGCTGTTCGTATGGGGCTGGATCTGGTGGTCATCATATTGACTGACAACGCCTACGGAATGATCAAGTGGAAGCAGGAAGGTGTTGGCTTTGATAATTTCGGGTTAGACTTTAATAATCCGGATCTCGTTCAGTACGCCAACAGCTTTGGGGCTACGGGTCACCGAGCTGAGAGTCATGCGCATTTTGTCGAGGTTCTGGAGACGGCACTTAACGGTAAAGGGGTCCACGTCATTGATTTACCTGTCGACTATTCCCTGAATCACTCGATACTCAATGTCTTGTTAAAAGAAAGTGCTTGTATTGTTTAATCTACCGAGAGTCTCGTCATGCTAGATGTTAACAATCCTTTTAACGGCCAGCTTATCAAGCAGGTAGCTATCAATTCTGCTGCAGATGTTGAGCAGGCGTTGGCACGTGCTCACGCGTTGACCCAAGATCGGTCAGCATGGCTGCCGGCCTATGAGCGTATTGAAATTCTCGAGCGAGCAGCTCAGATCATGGGTGATCAGATAGAGGAGCTTACGAATATTGCCGCAGAAGAGGGCGGCAAACCGTATGCAGACTCTAAGGTGGAAGTGCTCAGAGCGATCAATGGCCTGAAGTTGGCTATCGAGCATATCCCGCAGATCAAGGGTGAGCAAATACCCATGGGTCATACAAAATCGTCAGCCAACAGGCTGGCGTTTACCCAGCGTGAACCCATTGGTGTGGTCTCGTCGATCAGTGCATTCAATCATCCACTTAATCTAATTGTGCATCAGACGGTGCCAGCCATTGCTGTAGGAGCCCCAGTAATCATCAAGCCCGCTCAAACGACTCCGTTGTCGTGTTTGCGTTTTGTTGAAATACTGAAAGAGGCTGGCCTGCCTGATGGGTGGTGCCAGGCTTTAGTTGTTGAAAACGAAGATGCCGAAAAGCTGGTGGTTGATGAACGGGTGAATTTTTTCTCATTTATTGGATCAGCTAATGTCGGGTGGATGTTGCGATCAAAGCTCTCTCCGGGTACTCGATGTGCTTTGGAGCATGGCGGGGCGGCCCCTGTAATTGTCGATCAAACTGCTTCGATCGATGCAGTGGTAGATAGCGTGTTAAAAGGTGGTTTTTATCATGCCGGACAGGTGTGTGTATCAGTTCAGCGAGTGTATGTGCACGAAAGTAGCTGTGAAGAACTGGCCACCAAACTGGCGGTTAAAGCCGGTGATCTGGTTGTTGGTGATCCTCTGGATCCCCAGACCGAGGTGGGCCCTCTGATTCTGCCAAGAGAGGTAGATCGGGTAGCTCAATGGGTTGACGAGGCAAGGGAGAGTGGTGCGAAGGTCTTATGTGGTGGAGAGAAGCTTTCCGACTCATGCTATCCACCAACGGTTTTGTTAAACCCTGCTGAGACAGCCACGGTGTCACAAAAAGAGATATTTGGACCCGTTGTGTGCGTCTATTCCTATACCGACAAGAACGATGCTATTGCCCGAGCAAATTCGCTTCCCTTTGCATTTCAGGCAGCTATCTATTCCAATGATCTGAATGATGTTCTCGACACGTCAAATAAATTGAATGCTACTGCTGTCATGGTAAATGATCACACGGCGTTCAGAGTCGATTGGATGCCATTCGGAGGGCGTGATGCGTCTGGAGTGGGAATGGGCGGTATTCAGTATTCGATGCACGAAATGACGCGAGAGAAAATGTTACTGATAAAGAGTGACGTATTGCAATGAATAAAATTAATCAACAACATATTTACAACATAGGTGATATTTGATGAAGTGGGTAATGCATGCATTGGCGATTGTACTTGGCTTGGCTATGCTATTTATGGGGGCTCAAAAATTTGGCGCTGAAAATCTTGTTTTTCAAACAATTGCGCAAAAATCAGGGCTTTCATTCTTCGAGCCGGGGTTTAGAATTTTCTCCGGTGTACTTGAAGTCGTGGCTGGATTATTAATGTTCTATACGGGTTCACGAGGCGTTGGTGCTGCGCTGTGCACCGGAATTGTTGCCGGTGCTGTGGTGTTTCATCTATCGCCCTGGTTAGGTACTAAGGTCGCACTGGAAGTGGGTGCAGAGCCCACTTATTCGTTGTTCACAATGGCTGTTGTGTATCTCGTACTTGCCTTGATCAACCTGTTTTTCTACAGAAAAGCGATACCCATTATAGGCAGTAAGTTTCACTGAGGTTCTTGTAGCACCTGAGAAGACGAACACGTATCGTCTGTTGGTTAAACATTAACAGACGATGAGTGTTTGGTTATTCAGCTCAGTGATGTCAGGCAGCAGCTGGCGATGGCCGATTGCGTAACCATAGTACGATGCCCATGCCTGTAAGGCCTACAACGATGGTAGAGGCGGCACCCATCCGTAGAGTTTCTCCGAGCCATGGCATCATTTCTGACGGATCAAAGGCCCGTGTAGTTGTTGAACTGAGCATTTTTATTCCAAAGACCCATCCTGCATGTAAGCCGATTCCGAGCCAGAGTGATTTTGTTTTCATGCGAGTGTAGCCAAGGACAAACCCGACAGCGATCAGCACCGAGAACTCTGCAAATAGAAAGTAGAAATTTGAAAACTGACTGAGAAAGTGATCGAGCATGGCTCCCAACATCCAGAATCCTGTCATTGCCGTTGTTTCGGGAACAGCTATTGATTTTGGCACGTTAAAAAAATGGATTAATGCGTAAAAAGCTGCGACCGCAAAAAATAACAACACAGGTTTGAGTAGTTTTGCAAAAACAGCATGAAACGCACCGCGAAAGATAAATTCTTCTAGAAAACCAACGGCTAGACCAGTGATGAGTGCACTCAATATAATACTGTATAGGGCCTTGGTAAGGTCACGGGGTACATACCAACCCATGGTGACATAAAGCCATCCGAGACCCAGGAGCCCGGTGGCACCGATAGTGAAGCCGATGATTCCCTCTTTCCACCACAGCGGGTTGCGCTGCAGCATGAGTGCTTCCAGCATTGGTTTCTTTTTCGTGGCCCCGCCCGCGTCAAGCCACTTAAGTGTTGGCCACAGCAGGATGAGAGCGGCTATGAGAACTGAACGATTAAAAAACCGAGGGAATTTCGCGCGCCCCATAGATTCGCTAAGCCCTTGGAGAGGCCCATCGTGGAGCCACCCTTGGCTTACAACATGTTTTCCACCCCAGAAAAGATACGGAGCGATGATTGCCCCAAGAATAAAAGTGCCTGCAAGAAACACGAAGATTTTGAAGGCTGATGAGCGTAGAAAGAAGGAAATCGTGTGCATTACGTCGAAAACAATAGTAGGAGTTAGGTTTTTAGCAATCTACGCGCCTCCATTTAGCGATTTGCATTTTCTTGCGTAAGTTGTTCATAAAATGTAGCAACGCCGCGGACATAGTTTTACCTGTTGTGAGTATCGAACGTCAAGTAACGGTTTGTATCAGTCAGCTTAATACGGATGTTGATGACAGGTAATAACAACAGTATGTTCGTAGTCTGGTGCGGCCTTCTTTGACACAATAATAATCCGAGCAATGTGCTTGGCAATGAAGTGCCGGAGTAACCAGTAGGAAAATACATAGTTATCTATAGTGCTTATTTTAAGCATTATTTACAGTAGTGCCTAGCCCATGACTATTCAGTGGTTTCAAGATGACGTGGCACATGGGTAGTGAAATGGAGTGATTTTCCATGCTGTCTGGTAGTGTAAACTCGCCATAATTGTGGGTTGCCTCTCGTCCTATCTTAAATCGATAGCTGCTGCAAAAAATGGCGAGGAATGTCACTACTTCTGAGGATTATGCTGCCGCTAATCTAGGCTCGCATAATACGAAACGTCGACAGGGACTGTGCGTTAAAATAATGGGTTGTAACCGAATGGCACTTACTTAAGCTCGTCATTCTCGCGCAGGCGGGAATCAATGTCGCGATACGCATAGATTCTCACCTACGTGGGAATGACAATTGACGAGTTTTCGCTTAAGTAAGTGCCAGTAGGTTGTAACCTTTATAGCCCAGCCGGCATCTTATTGGTTGACACAGTGAGTTCGCGCTGTGCTTTTCGGAGTCTAAGAGGACTATGCTGTCCAGAAATATAGTTGTAGGTGTATTGAGTTTTCTTACGCTAATAGATCTATTTGGGTCTCAGGCAATTTTGCCGCAGTTAACGGTTTTCTTTGACACTGACCCGGCATCAATGGGCCTGGCAGTGAACGCATCCACTTTTGGTATGGCCGCCGCAGGTCTCGTTGTGGCGTTATTCAGCCGACGCATTGATCGCGTAAAGGGTATTTGGCTAAGCCTTGCCTTGCTGTCTATCCCGACCACTATGCTTGGCTTTGTAGACGATCTAACCATCTTCACATGGCTGCGTATCGCTCAGGGCGCTCTGATGGCCACAGCGTTCACGCTCACTATGAGTTATCTTGCGGAAGAGTGCAGCGTCACAGAAGCTGCGGGTGCTATGGCTGCCTACATCACTGGTAACGTTCTTTCTAACCTTGTTGGCCGATTAATGGCTGCTAATTTTGCAGACTGGTTTGGTCTTTCTGTCAGTTTCTGGCTGTTTGCGTTACTCAATCTTGCCGGTGCTCTAGTTGCCTACCTGTGCCTTAGCAAGACTGACGAGCGTGTGTCTGATCCCAACGATCCATCGGTAATGCAAGTTTGGAAAATTCATCTGACCAATCCCCGTCTGCAGGCAAGTTTCATTTTGGGTTTTTTAATTCTGTTCGTGTTCCTGTCGGTATTCACTTACGTAAATTTCGTGCTTTCCGCAGCGCCTTTCTCACTTAGCTCTCAGCAGCTTGGTTTTGTGTATCTCGTTTTTCTACCCGCGGTATTCACAACACCATTGGCGGGAAAGATGGTGGCAAAGCGGGGTGCCTACTTTGCGTTTGTGATGTCCATGTCCATGGCGTTTGCAGGTCTTCTTGCCTTGCTTACAAGTTCACTTATGATGTTAGTTGCAGGTTTGGCGGCCATCGGCGTCGGTACGTTTTGTGCGCAGGCAGTTGTCTCTGGCCAGATCGGCGCAGCAGCGACTGCCGATAGAGCAACTGCCAGTGGACTATACCTGACCAGCTACTACTTTGGCGGATTAGTGGGAGCCGCGCTTATTGGTCGCGTATTCACAGCAAACGGATGGAACAGTGCCGTGTTTGTTCTCATGGCTGTCACCGCTGTATCATTAGTAGTTGCGCGTCCTCTTAGCCGCCCGGTACCAGTTTCCAATCATTAAGTAAGATCCTGCTTAACGCTGGGTTTACATTTATTTTCAGTTCGTTATTCATTTATTCGCTATTTAATTACTAGAGCATCAAAATTATGGAAAACAAAGTAGCAGTTGTCACCGGATCGTCCAGTGGTATCGGCCTTGGAATTGCTGACGGACTTGCCGCCGCAGGAATGAACATCGTCATGAACGGTATTGAGGCGCCTGAAGATGTAGAGCAGGCGCGTAAAGATCTGGAAAGCCGTCACGGCATCAAGGCGGTTTATTCACGCGCTAATATGATGAAGCCTGAAGGGGCAACGGAACTGATTGGTCTTGCTATGGAAACTTTTGGTAAGGTCGATGTGCTTGTTAATAACGCGGGTATTCAGTATGTATCGCCGGTTGAAGACTTTCCTGATGATAAGTGGCAGGCTATTATCAACCTGAATCTTTCTGCAGCTTTCTACACCACAAAAGGCGTCATCGGTGGCATGAAGGAACGTGGCTGGGGACGTATCATTAATATCGCATCTGCACACGGACTGGTTGCTTCCCCGTTCAAGTCTGCCTATGTCGCAGCTAAACACGGCATTGTTGGTCTCACAAAAACTGTCGCCCTAGAATCTGCTGAATACGGTGTAACCGTTAATGCTATTTGTCCAGGATATGTCTGGACACCGCTCGTGGAAAAACAGATTCCTGATACGGCGAAGGCACGTGGTATGACCGAAGAACAGGTAAAGCGCGATGTATTGCTCGCAGCACAACCTACGAAAAAATTTGCAACAGTTGAAGAAATGGCTGGTCTTGCTGTATTCCTGTGTTCAGACAGCGCGAACTCTATCACTGGCACAGCCCTACCCGTCGACGGCGGCTGGACTGCCCACTAGACAACAACAGCACATATAAAGGGATCATCCTATGAAACCGTTTCATTTGATTACTGCGTTTTTCATCGCAGCCACCACTGCCACGGCTTGCAGCTTGCTGGGTAACCAGACCGACACCATGCTCGGCCTGACTGGACCCACAAAAGGGGCCAAGCTTAAGTCCGAGGTCGTTGCCACCCAGCCCCTCGAGGCTGAAGGAATAGCCGAGCTAGCTGGGCGTAATCTGCGTACACGATTCTGGGCTATCAATGGTCCAGAGGGCATCGTACCTATTCACGGTCATAATAATCGACCTGCCGTTTTTACCGTCGCATCGGGTGAGATCTATGAACACTCCAGTCTTTCGGCTGAACCGATCCTGCACAAAACAGGCGGATTGGCCAAAGAAGAAGGCAGCTTGGCCCATTGGTGGCGTAACGCAGGCACCGAGACCGTTCATTTGATCGCTTTTGACGTACAGCCAGTTGCCAAAGACCCCGCGGCTATTGAAGTAGGCCCTGTCCCAACTGCTGCCAGTTTCAATCTGCCAGCCGCTAGCGGTTCGAACAACGAACTGTTGGGTGTGGTGGACCTTGGTGACCATTGGCATGGTGATTACGGTGTCGGCTGGGCGCTGACTACATACCGGGCTACCATCGAGCCGGGCGGCAAACTCCCTGATTTCACAGGGCCAGGTGAGCCACTGCAGAGTTTCGTATGGTTAGGTGAAGTACAGGAACATCGCTCGGACGCTACAGTGCCGGTCACTCTTGCGAACCGCACTGGGAGCAGTGTCGCCAATGGCGCAACTGCCTATTGGGAGAACACCGGAGACGTTGACGCAGAAATCTACTTTGGCGTGGTGGAGCGTATGAGCGAAATTGAAGGTGTGCCCACCGTCGGAGTGCTCGCACATGGCAACCACTGATCCGGCAAAAGGCTCAACGCCATCCAGCAAAGCTGCCACTAAAGCTCCAAAAAAGACTTCGCAGATGGACAAGACCAAGAAGATCAACCTAGCGCTTCAAGGCGGTGGGTCACACGGCGCTTTTACATGGGGTGTTATTGATCGATTGCTCGAAGACGGCCGTTTGGAGTTTGAAGCTATATCCGGTACGTCTGCCGGTGCCATGAATGCCGTTGTCTGTGTCGATGGTTTGATGAAAGGTGGCAACGATGGCGCGCGCGAAGCGTTGGAGCATTTCTGGCACGAGATGAGTAAGTCGACCAAGAATAGCCCGATCAAACGGACACCTTTTGACATATTTTCTGGCAACTGGAGTCTGGATAATTCGCCGGGCTATCACATGCTTGATGCACTTTCTCGAATAGTATCCCCGTATCAAACCAATCCCCTTAATATGAATCCTCTTCTTGATTTGATTCATGAAGTGGTTGACTTTGAGCGGGTGCGAATGTGCAGCAAGACCAAGCTATTCATCTCGGCTACGAACGTAGAAACGGGGCGGGTCAAGGTGTTTGATTCGAGAACACTGACCGCAGATATGGTTATGGCTTCCGCTTGTCTGCCAATGGTCTTTCAGGCCGTTGAGATTGATGGGGTTCCTTATTGGGACGGTGGTTATATGGGAAATCCTTCACTTTTCCCTTTCCATACACACACCGATTGTTCCGATATTGTGGTAATCCAGATTAACCCGCTGGAGCGCTTGGGTGCACCTAAGACACCACAAGAGATCATGAATCGTGTTAACGAGATCAGCTTCAATTCCAGCTTGTTGAAAGAGTTACGGGCCATTGATTTTGTGGCTCGACTTATAAGAGAGGGAAAGCTTGCTGACAGCGAGTATCGTGACACGCGTATTCATATCGTCGAAAATCAAGACGTCTTGTTACCGTTGGGTGCGTCTTCCAAGATGAATGCCGAATGGGCGTTCTTGACTCACTTGCGAGATCTTGGTCGTGCTACCGCTGAGTCCTGGTTGGATGAGCATTTTGACAAGATTGGTAAGGAAGCTTCAGTTGATATTGCGAAACTGTTTCAAGGTATTGGCGCACAGCATCAGGGCTAGTCGATAGTATCTGGTGTTTTCTGACGTACACGCCCTGAGTGATAGGGTAGTTTAGTTGGAAGGCTGTTAGGTATTGCCGATCGATGTCAAAGGCGGCCCTTCATGGGGCCGCCTTTGGTCCATTAAACGGTTCCTGATCAGCCACTAAGTGTTAATCGAAGCTGGTATGGATACTCGCAGTAGCTTCGTACGCGTTGCGAAGAATAAAATTGAATTGACGTTACACGTTATGCTGTATGTGAAATTATCGCTGGTGACTATCGTTCTGGCAGCCGCATTAAAGAGCCTGGAAAACTAATGAACACGACTGAAGATCAAACACTTCTAGATCAATCAGAAAAACTCACCGACACCGGTGTAGGCCTTTTGCGGATTTCTGCTGGATTATTCTTCCTGCTTCCAGGCATTTTCAAGCTCCTGATGCCGGGTGATTTTCTGGCGATGACAGTCGATTTTCCAGATTTTCTCCAGCCGCATCTCCCATGGCTATTCAATCTTGTTATCGCTGCCGAAATTATCGGCGGAATAATGCTGATCGTTGGTTGGAATATCAGACTAGCGGTTCCTCCTCTTATTGTCATTACTCTCGTTGCAGAATTACTGGTTGTTGCCAACGATACAAATTCCAGTATCCGGTCACTCAGCCTCCTTGCCCATTTCATGGGAGCAGGCCTATATGCTGCGATGTTCTTTTTGGGCAGTGGACGTTGGGCGATTGGACGAGGGACAAGCATTGTCCATTGGTTAGCACGGCAGAAGTACGGCACGGTGTCTAACCTAGCCCAAGACGTTACCAGCGGCGCCGGTAAGAATTTTGGCGTCTTCATGATCAGGGCATCCGTTGCGTTGCCTTTTCTCGGAGCCTTCCTTCTTGGACTCGGTGACGAGGCCTACTATATGGTGTTACCAGACAGTGGACTGTTAAGCGGGGTGTTGCTTGCGTTGTCGCTGATCGGTGGTCTGTCCATACTCACAGGATTTCAAATTGTCAGTGTCAGTTGGATGCTGGTTGCATTAACCCTACTGCATTTGGTTGCCGTGGCTATTCCTGATGTTGCGAATTCTAAAATTGGATTCATCAACATTCTGTTTCATCTGCTGATTATCTGCGCAGTGGTATCTTTGCGCCTTATTCGCTTTGGTACTGACCTGGAAGTCGAGCACATTTTGTCGCTTGACAAGAAGAACGTGGTTGTTATTGGCGGTGGATTTGCGGGTACGCAACTGGTTGGAAAGCTTGAAAAGATGTTATCGAATGATTGGCAAGTTGTGCTGCTTAGCGAAGAGAACTACACCACGTTCAATCCCATGCTGGCAGAGGTAGTCGGAGCCAGTGTTCTTCCCAGCCATGTTATTGCACCTATTCGGCGAATGATCCGCAAAACTCGGTTTATCTCTGCGCGGGCCACCAGCGTGGACATCGATGCAAAGACAGTGCATTTCGAAGGTGAGGATACCAGCGGTTCAATCAACTATGAGCACCTAGTGTTTTCATTTGGATCGCGGGCAAATCTGGATATTATTCCAGGTATGAAAAAGCATGCAATGCCATTCAAACTACTGGGCGATGCACTAAAACTTCGCAATCGCGTTATCGAACAAATGGAAAAAGCCGAACTTGAAGAAGATCCTGAAAAGCGCAAGTGGCTGGGACACTTCATTATTATCGGTGCTGGCTTTAGTGGTGTTGAAGTAGGTGGTGCTATTCAGGACTTCATACTTGCTTCCCACAAGCACTATCCGCGCTTACACGATAATGATCTGAAGGTATCAATCATTCACCGTAATGAACTGCCATTGCCGGAAATGGATTCAACATTTGGCGAGCATGTGAAAAAGCAGATGCCGATGCGTGGTGTGAATCTGATTTTGAATACCGGTGTATCTGAGGTTGACGAGATGGGTGTAGTCACCGACACGCAAGGGCGAGTCGAAGGTGCAACCACCATTTGCACGATCGGTACTAAAGCCAATCCATTGATTGAGAAAATGAATGTGCCAAATGATCGAGGACGATTGCTAGTGGATCCGGATATGTCATTGCAGGGTCACTCTACTATCTGGGCGATAGGTGATTGTGCGATAGTACCCAATGAACATGACGGGAAGAACTCTCCACCAACAGCGCAATTCGCTATTCGCGAAGGACACCAGTTAGCCAGTAATATCGCTCGGGTGGTGCGCGGAGAAGAGTCACGAGCGTTCAATTACAATTCGAAAGGCTCAATGGCCACCATCGGTCATTTGAATGGTGTTGCCGAGATGTTCGGTGTAATTCGACTCAACGGATTTCCGGCATGGCTTCTGTGGCGTGCCTTCTATCTTATGCTGATGCCGACTATGGCGAAGAAAACCCGGATTTTCTTCGAATGGACGTGGAGCATGCTGTTTTCACCGGACATCATCAACTTACGTTTTACTACCACTGATCAAGCGGATTTGACTCGAAAGGAAAGGGAGGCCTCGAAGGATGCTGCCTGAACAGCTCTAAACGCTGTGCATTTCAGGACGGTTCGCTAGGTTAGGTTTCCAAGCGACTTGAGCTCGAATCTCAAGAATGCATTCAGCGTTACCGTCTTCCGGTCAATATCATGGCAGCGCTGAGTATGACGATATTTCTCATCTCAAGACTCCTGATCAGCGATTGCTTTGGCAATTACTGATTCCAACTTGCCGATATCTTTGTTCTTGAAACCGATATGGGTGCCCAGTAATCGCCCCTCACGATCAAATAAGTAGGAGGTTGGCATACCTTTTACATCGAAAGATTGTGCCAGTATTCCCTCGGGGTCGTAGACGATACCAAAGTTGATTTCAAACTGTTCGAGGAACTCATCAGCTTCCGAGCGGTGCTTGTCGACGTTGATTGCCACGATTTCCAGTGAGTCGCCATGCTCCTCTGCCATCGTCTGCATGAATGGGAAACTGGCTCTGCACGGCGTACACCAGGATGCCCAGAAATCTACATAGACGACCTTGCCCTTGTAATGTTCAAT
>JALZVU010000153.1 GCA_023301795.1 Granulosicoccus sp. | reverse complement strand
TTTGATCGGAACCTTTATTTTTTCTATTGGCTACTGGTATTTGATGCCGTCATGGCCGCTGGTAGATCGCTTCTTTCCAGGACAGCTCGGTGTGGACGAGCGTGCCATGTTGGCCGACAAGATCGCTCATGCGGATACCTTGAAAAAAGAGCTGTGGACCGATCGGTTCGAGAATACAGATTTCGACGACATTCTTTATGACGACGAACTTATGGCCAAAGTTCAGGCTAGTGGAGCCAGATTGTTCGATGACAACTGCGCGATGTGCCACGGCCGCAACGGTACAGGTAATCTCAACTATCCTAGTCTTATCGATGAGGCATGGCTGTGGGGTGATGACCCGGCAAGTATCGCTAAAACCTTGCGTGTAGGAATCAATAGCGACCACGCGCAGACACGCGTTGCCATCATGCCTGCGTTCGGTGTCATGGGAGCACTGGACAAGGCGGCTATTGAAAATGTCATCGGCTTTGTGCGTGATAACGCCAAATTACCGATATCTGTGGAAACCAATACCAAAGCACGTCTAGCAGCGGGTGCCAAAATATACGGCACTGTGTGCGCTGCCTGTCATGGTCAAGACCTGAAGGGTAATCAGGCCATTGGTGCGCCAAATCTGACTGATCGACACTGGATTTACGGCAATCAAACCGCCCAGATGATAGAGAGCGTCTGGAGCGGTAGACAAGGCCACATGCCTTCATGGGAATCGCGACTGGCGCCGTATGAGCGCAGGATACTCGCTCTATATGTCACAACGTTTGATAATTGATGGCTGCTCAAACATCAAAGCGTCTATCACACGTCACCAGCTCACCTACATGGCTTGCGGTGCTTCTGGGTGCTGCACTTCTCTTCGCGTTGTTTATATACGCAAGTGTCGATTTGATAATAGTTGCGCTTGAGTCTCAACCTGATTGTATCGCCCATGAGCGAGTCGGTGAGCGTCTTTCGTCTACGACTACGGCTGCAAAATCATCATGCTAGTTTGGACAATTCATGAAAAGTGCAGAACCGAGTTTAAGCAGAACCTAACAGGAACCTGACCATGGATTCATTGCCCGCTCTTCAGCCACAAACACGGCGTGCGCTCTCACTGAATCGGCATCTGAAGTCTGATGACGCCTATGGGTGGCTACGTGCTGGTTGGGACGATTTTTCAAACGAAGAACTCGGTGCAAGTGTCATCTACGGCGTATTCGTCTTTGGGCTCTCAGTGCTGCTAGTGGGCGGGTTATTCTGGATAGGGGCGGATTACGCGCTTTTTCCGGCGATGGGCGCGTTTCTGGTATTAGGCCCTGCCTTGGCTATGGGGTTGTATGAGAAAAGCAGACGCCGTATGGCTGGCGAGTCGATAAGTCTGGACGACATGTTATTTGCTCGATCAAAGTCTCCCTACCAAATATTCTATATTGGTTTGATTTTGTTATTGCTGAGCCTGCTGTGGATGCGCGCTGCCGTGCTGATCTACGCCTTGTTTTTTGGTTTTCATCAGTTTCCAGGGTTTGGAGCGGTGCTTGGCTCGTTGTTTTTGACACCTTCAGGCTGGGGCCTGCTATTTGTTGGATCATTGTTTGGTGCACTATTTGCGGCGTTGGGTTTTGCTATCAGTGCTATGTCAGTACCAATGCTATTAAACGAGCGTATTGATGCATTTACTGCCATGGGCTCCAGCATCACCCTGGTATGGAACAATCTGCCTGTCATGCTGACCTGGGGCGGTATTGTATTATCGGCATTTATTATCTGCATGCTGACTGGGCTTTTGGGTTTGATCGTGATATTTCCGGTACTTGGGCATGCCACCTGGCACGCGTACATTGCGATTCGAGGTGACACCAAGGTGCCTGTATTCGGGCCTGCAATAGTCGACGGCGACACGACACCCTGAGAGCACGGATGATGCAGACCCAAACAGGCAACGTGGAGCTCATTGACCTAATCTCCCGAAACATCACGTCCTCCTTGTCAGAGGTTGAACTGGCAGTTCCTGATATCCACTGTGCCGGTTGCATCAGTACGATAGAAAACGCCTTGATTAGCACTCCAGGTGTAGAATATGCGCGCGTTAATTTAACGACACGCCGTGTGCGCATCCGTTGGCTCACAACTCTGAGCACCCCGAACCTGATTAACGTTATTAATCAAGCGGGTTTTAAGGCGATTGTGCCTGAAAGCACATCACCAGCAGCTTCTGAGGATGTGTTGAAGAAACACATAAAGGCGCTTGCTGTGGCAGGGTTTGCAGCCGGCAATGTCATGATGCTATCCCTGTCAGTGTGGTCCGGTGCAGATGAGAGCACTCGCCACATCTTTCATCTTTTTTCAGCATTGATTGTTGTGCCAGCGCTGGTTTTTTCAAGCCGGCTTTTTTTTGTTTCAGCCTGGCAGGCGCTGCGAGTGGGCCGAACCAATATGGATGTTCCCATCTGTGTCGGCATCGTGTTAACCACACTGCTCAGTATCTACGACACAACGCTGGGTGGTGCTCAAGTCTACTTCGACGCTGTGATCATGCTGGTTTTTCTACTGCTTATCGGGCGCACTTTGGAGACACGCATGCGTGCCAAGGCACGCGGCGCCGTTGACGGGCTTGCGCAGCTTCAGCCCGCCCTGGCGATGATTTTTTCAAACGCAAACGATAGTCAGCAATGTATTTCAATCCCAGTAACTCAGGTTGTTGGTGGAGACATTTTGCAATTGCGAAAAGGCGAGCGAATCCCTGTTGACTGCAAAATCATATCGGGTAGCTCGTCTATTGATATGTCCCTTGTCAGTGGCGAGAGTGTGCCGGTTCGTGTGAGCGAAGGTGATGTGCTTTTCTCCGGATGCCTGAATCTTGAAGGAACATTACGCGCTACAGCCACAGATACAGTACAAAGCTCTTTTCTTGGCAAGGTTGAACAGATGATCGAAGACGCGAATGCGCACAAGGGACACTATCAACAGTTGGCTGATCGCGTTGTCAGTTATTACACACCGTTTGTGCACTTGGCGGCCTTGCTAGGATTCACCGTGTGGATGTGGTTCAGTGGAGATTTGCATAGTGCGGTAACAGTGGGTGTTACCGTTCTTATCATCACCTGTCCTTGTGCGTTGGGCCTTGCTGTACCCATAACGCGTGTAATAGCGGCACACCAGCTACTCAAGTTTGGTGTCTTAATGAAAGATGGTGCTGCACTGGAGCGTTTGGGAATGGTGGGCGCAGTGGTCTTTGATAAAACAGGCACTTTGACCAGCGGGCAAGTAAAACTTCACAGCGCGTCCAGCCTCTGCAAGGAGGACTCTATGCCCTTGGCCAAATCGCTTTGCAACGGTGCCGAACACCCTTATGCCAAAGCTATTTTCAGACACTCACAGTGTTTTCCTGAACCGATATATTCATGGCAGGAATGGTCCGAGGTGGCTGGCAGCGGCATTTCTGCCAGACTGGGCGCAGATGTGTATCGCCTCGGCAGAGCTACCTGGGCTCTTAACGAAGCAGAGATAGAACAAGACCATCTTGATGCGAAATTCAGTCACTCCTTGTTGACAAAAAATGGGCGTCTCGTAGCAGATTTTACGTTTGAAGATTGCTTGAGCACAGATGCCCCAGAGTGTATTAATCGCCTGTGTCAGCAAGGTCTGAGTGTAGAGATACTCTCGGGAGACGCAATTGGGCCTGTTCGTCAGGTTGCCGATGCGTTGAATATCACGCAGTTTCAGGCCTCTGCCAGACCCGACGGTAAACTTGAGCAGATAAACCTGCGACAGTCAGCAGATAGCCAAGTGCTAATGGTGGGAGATGGTATAAATGACGGCCCCGCTCTTGTTGCTGCATCAGTATCAATGGTGCCGGGAACAGGCGCAGACATGACGCGCAAGCTGGCAGACTTTGTATTGTTAAGTAATCGCTTAACCGCTATTCCCGATGCAATTGCGCTCGCACGGCGCTCACGACGTATTGTCGCTCAAAACCTGACGCTTGCCGTGGGATACAACGTTGTGGCTATGCCGTTGGCCTTAACAGGCGTCGTTACGCCTTTGCTGGCAGCCGTCGCCATGTCGGTTTCTTCCGTGCTTGTTATTGGCAACTCTCTGCGTCTTGCGTCACCAGAGCGCTCTTTGCCCAATCGCTCCATAAAATCTGGCAAATCAAACGCCTGGGTGGCGCAATGAACTATCTATTTCTGGTACCTATCTCGTTATTGTTGGCCACCATCGCTTTAATCGCATTTCTATGGTCACTTAACAGCGAACAATATGACGATCTTGATGGTGCAGCACAGCGAATTCTAATGGACGATGACGTGCCGGTAACCAATCTTCCTACTCGAAACGGGCAAGATTCGGCGTAGAACCAACAAGTGAGCGCACTGGAGAAAGGCGTTAACGCGCAGAATATATCTGCACTAACCCTAATGGCACTTACTTAAGCGAAAACTCGCCAATTGTCATTCCCACGTAGGTGGGAATCTATGTGTATCGTGACATTGATTCCCGCCTGCGCGAGAATGACGGGCTTAAGTCAGTGCCATTCGCACTAACCCATTTTTTTAGCAGCCTCTGATAGGATTTGTTCAAGCTCGATCAAGGTATAAGGTTTGTGCAAAATATGATAGCGATTGCGAACGTCCTCACCTAGTTCAAGAAGCTTGCTTGAAAAGCCGGTAGAAACAATTATTGGTAAGTTTGGATTTCTTTCATATACATCAGCTGCAAGACCCAACCCATCGACATTTCCCGGCATGATAATGTCGGTGATCAGTATGTCGAAGAGCATCCCTGTTTGCATTAGTGAAACAGCCTCACTGCCATCACTCGCTTGCAGCACCGTGTGTCCCATATGTTGAAGTCTGCGAGTGGTCAATCGCCGCACGCTGTCATCATCTTCGACAAGGAAAATAGTAAATCTCCTTGGAGATTGAGAAGGTTCCAACGCAACTGTTTTATTCGGAACTTCCTCTAAGGACCCATCTTGTGGCAGATAAATGCTGAAGCTTGCCCCGCGCCCTACTTCACTTTCAACGTTAACCGTCCCGCCAGACTGCCGGGCAAACCCGTACACCATGCTCAGCCCAAGCCCGTGACCGCCACTTGTCGATTTTGTCGTGAAAAACGGTTCAAAAACGTGAAGCAATTTGTCCACAGGTATCCCAGTACCTGTATCAGTCGCCGTCAGCACGATGAAATTCCCTTCAATCAAGTTCAAGGCTTCCGCATTCAGAGCTGACAGGCTCACATTTCGAGTTGAAATGGTGAGCGTACCGTGTCCGGACATTGCATCTCTGGCATTTATCGCAAAATTCATCAGTGCACTATCAATCTGAGAACGATCCACCTTTGTATCCCATAGGTTTGGGGCGAGTTGCAATTTTATTGATACACCATCACTTAGCGTACGTTTTAGCAAACCAGTAATTTCCTCAACGATATCGTTGAGGTTCAGTTTTTCGGGTAAGAGACGGCTACGTCTTGCAACAGACAATAAGCGGTGGGTGAGATCAGCACCACGCTCTGATGCTGACAGAGCCTCCGACACCAGTTCAAGCTGATGAGGGGCTGTTAATGACATATCCAACAACTCCAGATTACCGGTAATGACTGTTAGCAGATTGTTGAAATCATGAGCTATACCCCCCGTCAGCTGACCGATGGACTCCATTTTCTGTGCCTGACTGATTGCTTTGAACATATTGTTCTTTTCGGTACGGTCTTGCACTATCGCTACAAATTCTGGGGGTGAAACCGCATCCGACAGGTGCAACACTATATCGGCATCGTACTCACTTCCATCTTTACGCTGATGCACGGTTTGAAGTGTCAACCGCTCCACCTCACCACTAATCAAGGGAGCGATAAATTCACGAAAAGCGCGTTCATTATATTGCGGCTTAATGTCCACAGGGGTCATCCGTGTTAACTCGGCAAGGGAGAACCCCAGATTGTTCACTGCTCCAAAATTAGCTAACGTGAATTTCAACGTGTCAGTTTTGAAAACGAATATTTCATTGGCAGACTCATCAACAATTTTTCCCAGACGCGTTGCCTGATCCTGTAGCTGGTCCTGAACACTGAGATCGTGAATAATTCCTTTGAAAAAGATCTCGCCGTTTACTTCGATGCGTCCAACGGCCAGATGCATCGGAAATACAGCGCCGTCGGCTCTTTTCCCCTCTACGAGGCGCCCCTTACCGATAATGCGTTTTTCACCAGTGCTCAGGTGATGGTGTAGATAGCTATCGTGTTTTTTTGCATGATGACCAGGCATGAGCATCGACACATTCTGGCCTTGCATGGACTCAGACGAAAAACCAAACATGGCCACTGAAGAGAGGTTTGTATCCTGAATTATGCCATCAGAATTTATAGTAATAACGGCCACACCAACCTGATCAAGGATCTGAGCATGCCCGGTACCATCATAGTTAGTCGTTAGGTACCTATTTTCATTCATGTGGTAAGGCTCTGATCAGCAGAATGCGTTTTGAATGTTTGTGGCATCCATTATACGCGTACGCTCACAATACGGGCCAAGCGATACGAAAAGTCCTAATCGTGTGGGCCTGTGTGCTCGCCTCCATGAGCCATGGCATAGAGTAAATTAACGTCTTTTATCAGAATCGTGTTGCTCGACAGTAGTGTAATTACACCTGAGGCTTTCAATCGAGTGAAATTGCGGCTGACAGTTTCTACTGTCAAACCCAGATAGTCTGCTATATCACAACGTTTAAGCGGGAGCTCAAACTGGACTAGCGACTGACCTTTTGATGTGTTTCTACATGCGATATCCGACAAAAACGTAATCAACTTCTCTGCAGCTGTTTTTCGTCCCAAAGCCAGTAGCTGCTCTCTTGTATTAGCCAGCTCGATTGCTGTCATGCGCAAAAGCGCTCGCCCAAAGCCAGGTTCATTCATGATCAGCTTATCAATTTCGTTGGAGGCGATGCTCCTGACAACTGTATCCGAGAATGCCTCGGCATTATTCAAGTGTCGCTCGGTACACTCAACACCGAGAATATCGCCTGGATAAGCAAAAGAACAGATTTGACGTCGGCCATCAGCCAGTAACTTGTAGGTACCGACAACACCCGATATCACGAGATAGATACGTGAATGCAATTCACCTTCAAAATACAGATGTTCATGAGCGATAATGTGTCGCTCGACACTGCTACTTATACTCTTGCCCAGCGTACTTGTATGAACCGTATCAGACTGGAACCATGATGAGACGGCAGATGCGGGTTCTACAAGTGCTTGAGAAACAAGTTGCATGATCTTTGTGACCTCTGATTTTGCTGGTTTGTCCAGCACATGAGTGTCATGTAAACAGATGAATGTCACCAAAATATGATCGGAATATCTCGAAGTGAGTTTATTTGTAATTATTTGTAACGTGGGTAGATCAGTCGCTTAATACCGAGAATTCGAGGAGTTTTAAAGCTGCTGACTGCCATTCCCTCGAGGAATAACTCTCCATCAATACAGGAACATCCCCATTCAAGCCCCTTCGAGAATGCAAAGGCCAGGGCCACTCAAGCATGTATGTGCCTGCCATTTGTTTGTAATGCACATCCAGAATAACGGACGCAGCGACGCTATATTTCCGGGCCCTCGCGCCACGTTGGCTAGCCTGCATTAACAATGTTAAAGTACCCTCAAGGGTCCTCGACATCTACTATGCTTGCGCCTTAACAATAATGGGCACCACTATCAAACAGACTATCTTGATTGTTGACGACGAATCCGCGGTGCGCATGCTATTGCGCCGTGCGTTCGAATTAGACTCATATCAGGTCGTGGAGGCACAGAATAGAGATCAGACCATCGACGCTATCAGAGATAACGACATCGACCTTGTAACACTGGACATCAACCTGGAGGGTGAAGACGGTCTTAGCGTTGCTCGGGAAATCAGAGCGATTTCAACGGTTCCCATTATCATGGTAAGCGGTAAAGGCGAGCTAGTGGACACCATTGTTGGTCTTGAGATGGGTGCAGACGACTATATCTCCAAGCCTTTTCAAATTCGGGAAGTACTAGCGCGAGTAAAATCTGCGTTAAGACGCGGCCAACTTAATGAAAAACACAACACTGACCCAGCAGACGTTCACAACAAGCAACGTATAAATCAATATTGTTTTGCGCAGTGCACACTGGATCTACAGACACGTGATCTGACCGCGCCTGACGGTAATGTGTGTGAATTGACAACAGCCGAATTTGATTTACTTGAAGTGCTTGTTAGACACCCTATGCAAGCATTATCGCGTGACCAGATAATGGATCACGTTAAAGGTAACAGCTGGAATCCTAACGATAGAACAATCGACAACAAAATCGCCAAACTACGCAAAAAACTGAATTCACTTGGTGTGAGCAGAGCCATCAAGACGGTTAGAGGCATTGGCTATCAGTTTACCTTTAAGGTTGAAAGCATCAAATGAGAAAACCTCTCACTTAAATGAAAAACACGTACCTCTACGTCGATAGAGGATCAAATTGCAGCACCTTTTGTAATTCATCTAACGTCTTCTTGCCATATATCTTGATTAATTGGCTGTCCAGCTTCAAGAAGTGCAAACGTGCCTGCGACATCATTCGTTCTCCCTCGTCGGTGAATACGATGACACGCTGATTTCCCAATTGCTCGTCTGGCCGAGTGGTAAGCCAACCAGCCCGCTCCAATTCCCGTACTGTTTTATGCACCGCCTGACGTGAGATTCCAAGAACGCGGGCTAGCTGTGCAGCGTAATTCACTCCACAGTCCAACGATCCCAGGAAAGAGAGCTGACTGGGTGTCAGGTTTTGAAAACCATCATCTTCAAGTTGAAGTAGAAGCCAATTCACCATTCTTGCGCGAAAATCTTCACACGACTGCGTTAACGCTAGCGAATGACTAGCGACTAAATCATAAGAAGCCGTTGGCGATTTCCTTGTTAACTTGGTTGACATAAAAACTAGACTCCGCTATGTTGTCAACCAGACTAACAAGATGCGAACAGAACTACAATGCTGAAATATGTACTCATGGCCAATGCTATGTCGTGCGCGCTATTTGGCGCACTCTTCGTGTTCGCTGCACCCACAACCGCTAGTTGGGTTGGCAGCCCTCCTGTTCTAGTATTGCAGCTGCTTGGCGCTGCACTACTGATAAATGCTGCACTACTCATATGGGTCAGTCTCCAACAGCAGCCAAACCATCTGGCAGTACTTTTCTTCTCACTTGGTGATGCCGTTTGGGTTGTATCAACGCTTGTGCTACTGGTGACTGGAGTTTGGATAACGACGACATGGGGGGTTGTGTGGTCTCTTGCCGTCGCCGCCTTTGTTGGCACATGCGGTTTACTGCAATGGAAACTCGTGCCACGAGAGTAGTGGCATGACTGTTCTGAGTTTGAAAATAAGCGATGCGGCCTCCCTACCGCATCGCTCAGTTCTCTATGGTTACCCATCTACCGACTAGGTAGCAGGTGTAGCCTGCATAGAGGCAGCAGAAGCCTGATCCGCTTTTTGCAGTGCCTTGCCTCGTTGTAAATCCCACCATGCGAATACAAAGTAGATGGCTGTACACCAGATGGTCACGCTGTAGAACATCTCGCGGTTGACATAGTATGCGTACAGATCTGGGCTGTTGAACAGGACGCGCCAGGCAAGAATGGCAGGTATTACCAGACCAATGACGATCCAGATCGACCGAATTCCACGGGTCAAAGCCGATGTGTCCTTCACATATTCGTGATTTTCAGTCGCTGCTAACTTGGCATGATGCTCTTTAACGCGTCTATCAAAATCCTGCTCCCGTTGTTCGGCTTCAGGATAGCTAGCACCAGCGCCAGCAGCCTTCGCCAACACGGTGTAGGAGACAATGGCAACCACCCAAGTCGGCAGAAACAGATACACGAAGTACAAGAGGCCCGTGGCATTCAACCCAAAGCCGAAAACAAGGCAGATCGCCCAGGTAATCAGTGCCGGCTTGTTGTCCTTAAGACCTTTCAGACGGTGCCAGTTGCTCTTAAGCCCAAGCTTGGGAAAGATATGTTGCTCAGCGAATACAATGCCGCCAATGGGTACCAGTACAAGCCCAGCATAGGCAAGAATCGGCAGTATTTGACGGTAGATAAATGGAAAGCAGCTTCCTACTACAACAACAGCCCCGACGGCAAGTGTCACCTTCTGGCGCGGAACCTTTGGGAAAACCGCTTGAGCAGCAAGACCTGCACGATACAGATTCGGATTAGCCGTTGTCCACCCTGCGATGATAACAATGACAAAACCGGTAGCGCCAAGTGCGTAATAAGCAACATCACCCGGGGACACCACCGCAATACTCAACTTCATCATGGATGCAGTTGCAGCTCCCATCAGCGCAGCAGAAATCCAGGCTACGTAATGACCAAACATCATGCCGGTAGCAGTACAAAGACCATAAATTGATTTCCTTGCATAACGAAGCATCGCCATGTCAACCAGACCAAAATGCGCAAACGTGTTCGCCGCCCACGCAAAACCAATAACCTCTATCAAGCCTATCCCGGGTTCTCCATTAGCGTTGACACCGGTAAACACGGTCGCACCCGCCAGATTCACGAATTCAGAGAAACTTGATAACGTCGTGTAGCCAGTCAGAGTTTCATTCAACGCTGGTATCAGCACCATGCCACCGGCTGTGAACATCACCATCAGCCAAGGTGTGCAGATGGTGGCAAACTCAGCTACTACATTGAAACCGTAATAGGCAACCAACACCGCGATCACACTCGCAGAAGCTGCAATAGCAGCAAATGCAAGGTTACTGGGGTACGGGTAGATTTGCGGCGGTATATCGAACAGTACCCGAACCGCAGTCGCCGACACTGTGATCATGGCCGCTGATATGGCCGCGAATATCAACACGTTTGCACCGTTATAAATACGCGAAGTCATATCGCCCAAATTGTATTCTATGTAGGTGTAGAGACTAAGTCGTGTTTTGACGGCAATTGGCGCGGTGATAAGCCAGAAGCTCAAAGCGGCGAGTGTGTTGCCGATGAGGAGTCCCAGCAGGATGTCCTTGATACCAGCACCCATTGCCACAAATGCCGCACCGATGACGAACTCGGTAGCCGCGACGTGTTCCGCACCATATAGGCCAAGGAAGTGTTTTGGCCCGTGCAGTCTGTGTCCCGGCACGGGTAGTAATTCGTCGTCCATATCTGCTACGGAGCGACCTGGATCGGTTGATGTGTCTACCATCGTTTTTATTCTCCTGATTGATGTTTTTTTTCGGTACGCAGCCATCTTGCTACGCACCAATCCTTATTTCCTGTCCCCTACTTTGTTGCCCCTAATCTCTGTTTAGCATCTCAACACGTGTCATTTGCTTCTCGGTTACCCACTGGGAATTTTTGAGCGCGTCCTCCACGGTGGCAGAATCTTCAAGGACGTTTGCGATCTGTCGGCCAACTGCTGTGCCAATTCCTGTGAATTCGGGTAGGTCCACGAATTGAACCCCGGTATAAGGCACGTCGTCTACTGTCGGTTTGGACGGATCAGCAGCTTCGATGCTGGCAAGCGTCATGGCAGCAAATGGGACTTTCTGATATTCAGGGTTGTCATACAAGGACTTGCGAGTACCCGGCGGTACGCTGGCCCAGCCATCAGTTTCAGCAACCAGAGCGAGATACTCTTTCGAAGTTGCCCAGGCGACGAACTTCTTGGCAGTTTCCTTGTGCTCGGTATTTTGTGGAATAGCCAACGCCCAGGCCCATAACCAATTGGCGCGCTTACCTAAGCCATTGTCAGGTGCCATCGCAAAGCCGACTGAATCTGCCACCATCGAATCTTCGTTTATGACGAACTGTCCGGCGGCTGTTGCATCTACCCACATCGCACACTGGCCTTGTTGAAACAGCGCCAGATTTTCCTGATAGCCCATGAGTGATGCATCCACAGGACCGTTTTGCGTAAGCAGATCTGAGTAGGTAGTGAGCGCGTTATTCCAAGCTTCACTGTCAAGCTGAGGTTGCCAGTCCATGTCAAACCAGCTGGCACCATAGGAGTTTGCAATGGAGGTGAGCAATGCCATGTTCTCACCCCAGCCAGGTTTGCCTCTTAGACAGATACCGGAGATCCCATTGTCCCGATCAGTCAGTGTGTTTGCTGCTTGTTTTATAAACTCCCAAGTGGGCTCATCAGGCATTTCCAATCCCGCCGTATCGAACAGGTCAGTGCGGTACATGGTGAAAGAGGACTCGCCATAGAACGGCGCGCCATACAGTACGCCATCATGCGAAAGCCCGGATCGAACCGGCTCAAGGAGATCGCCAATATCGTATCCACCCGGCAGATCGTCCAAAGGTAGCAGCCAGTCTCGCTGAGCCCAGATTGACGCTTCATAGGTACCGATCGTAACCACATCGAACTGGCCACCGCCTGTGGCTATGTCGGTGGTGGCGCGTTGACGCAGTGTGTTCTCATCAAGCGTTACCCATTCAACGGTAACGTCTGGATTGTCTTTGGTGAAGTGCTCCGTCAGTCGCTGCATACGGACCATGTCGCCGTTGTCGACCGTTGCGATGGTGATCGTTTCTGCCATCGCTGTTGCTGAGATCGCGCTAAAAACAAGACACGCGATCGGCGCTAAGGTAGTTCGAAAAGATTTCAACATAGGTCCTCCTGAGTCGTGACAGCACCTCGATCCTGCGAGAGGCAATGAGCACTCAGCCGATACCATCACGTGCGTAATTGGCGCATCACGCCTGCTGGTTTGGATAAGTGTTGTCGTGCTTTCGGTCAGCTGTGTCAGTGCTGAGAAAAATTCACAATGACTATTCCCGCCGAGCACGACTTAAACATACGCTTGTCAAAAATATCAAACCAGTACTTTAATGCTGCAAACGTGTACAAAAATACAATCACTTTTAATGCTTAAACCACAATTGAGTTGATAGCCGCCCACTCAGAGCGTTTGCAACCAGATGGGTTACACATTGGAAAACAGAGCCTATTGCTGAATAGTTAAAACGTGACAACACGTTGAACGTCAACTAATCGTCAGCAAAAATCATCATCAATTCTAGATATTCATGATTGGCTATAGCTTCCCGTTCCAATCAGCTTGAGCACTTCAATCTCTCCAGAACGACCTTTGAGTTTGTAGTTACCTGCCTCGATAGATGTAAATTCAGATACGAGTTTATCTACTGTTTCACCGCTAATAAGAATCCAGACATCAGTATCAGCGGGATAGACCTCCTTACCTAACTGCTCAAGCCGTTGACCGATATTCACAGCATCACCAATTTTTAGAGTTTATCTAAGACCTCTATCGAAATTGGGTCAAGCTCATAAGGGTGGCCTCTGTACGTGTATCATCACATCGATCATTTTTGACTCTGCAAAATTCAACAATCGTTTGCTGAGCGTGTCAGTTACTTTTTGACCATTACCCACCAGTACAGCGCCGGTTTTAAGATGGATGATCTCCTGCGCGATAATCATGCTGACTTTGAGCCGTGATACATCAACCACCTCAACTTGAGCCGACGCTCCTGTATTTTCACGTTTAACTATCGCTGTCAATGCAGCAATGACATTCGGATCATATTGACTACTGCTCTTTGCCATTTGTAATATCGTGTTTACACTTGTTCGTTCGTTTGATTCCAAACGAACAAAATCGTGCAGAACCTTGAGGATGCGTGATCCAATGGGGATTTGCTCACCTTTTAGCTCCGCACTTTGTAGGCCACCACCATCGTATCGTTTAAGCTGATGGCGAATAATGTTCGCAATGGATTCCATCCTTGGAATTCTACTGATCAGTTCTGCGCTTGCTGCAGGGAAACGCGCGTAAATGGCCTGCTCTGATTGACTCAAAGATCGATTACTTATCGTTTTCGCGATGAGCTCATGCGGCAATGTAATACAGCCTATCTGGCTCAACATTGCACTGGTTTCCAATTCCCAGTGATCGTCAATATCAAGCTCACACGCGCAGGCTTTCATAAGCTCGGTTATACGTTCGGTTCGGCCAAATATCTGCGGATCGGACAAAGACAATACATGCGCCAATGCCTCCACACTGCCCTTCAGCGTTCGCTCTAACAGCACCTGTTCTGCACAAATCAGTTGGTGTTGACGAATACCAGCCTCTACCGCTTCAATAAGCATTTCGCGCTTTGGCGGTTTTGCCAGAAACCGGAATATCTCACCCTGGTTGACAGCATTTGCAGCAACAGTTTGATCGGACACACCTGTCAGCATTATGCGCACCGTATCTGGTGCCGTGCTTTTCAGCCTCTCAAGTAGCTCAACACCATCCATACCCGGCATTTGCATGTCAGAGACAACAACGCAAAACGGTCCCTCAGCTTCGATAACACCGAGTGCGATCTCGCCACTGCTTGCCGTTAATACATCAAACCGCTCACCTAATACCTTCAAGTAGATTTTGAGAAAAGTCTCGTCATCATCTACAAAAAGTACTTTATTTTTCATTCTGATTTCCTATGGATCTTTTTTGGTGAGCGTAAGAGTATCAATCAATTGTATTTTCACTCGATTAACGTCTCGCACCGATATCCGGATCGCTTAGTCGCGCAACAATCTGTGCTTCAACAGCAACAAATCGCGACTTAAACTCGGCTAGTTTATCAATGACTACTACATAGTCTGACACGCTACATGCGTTCTCAAGCTCTGCACATGTATCGCCTAATGAGAGTGCTCCAACTGCACGTGATGAGGATTTCAGCTTATGCGCCAATTGCTTGATTCGGCTTGCGTCCTCAGGGACGGCAGTTTCATGTAACTCGCAGGCTACATCTTTTGCTGTGTGTAAGTAGTCCTTAAGTAATTCTTGCAACGTATCCTCATCGCTACCGACAAGATCCGTCAGAACGCTCAGATCAATACGCTGTACTCGCTGACTAGTTTCCAGTGGAAGCTTTGCATCGTTAGCAGCTTCCAGCAATTTTTCTTGTGTGCCCAACCAGTGACTAAGATTGGTTTCTAGCAGCTGCAACTGAGCAGGTTTCGTCATGTAATCATCCATACCAGCTTGCTTTGCGCGAATTGCCTCTCCTTTCAGAGCATTGGCCGTGAGAGCAATGATTGGTAGACGTACCCCAGCAGATTCCTCAGCACGAATGGCTTTTGTCAGTTCGTAGCCATCCATGTCTGGCATGTGTAAATCAGTTAACAGTAATGCGTACTGGTTGTTTCGCCATAGATCGAGGGCCTTGACACCGTCGGCCGCAACCTCAGCAACATAGCCCAGTAGCTGGAGTTGTCGCAGAATAACTTTCTGATTGGTGCTATCGTCTTCGGCTACCAGTATCAAACGGCCTTGTGCGCGAGCATCTGCAATGCTAACAACTGGTCTTTGATCGTGCGATAGTGCCTGTACGTGTGTATCTACAAAGTCTTCAGGCGACCGACGACCGGCAGCAATGGCAACAGCTTTCAGGAAGCTCAATTGTTCCAACGCCGCACCGTCATGCATCACAACGTTAATCTCCATCATCTGTTTGCGATGAGGCCGGTTCCAGGTCAACAGCAATACACGAGCTTCGGGGACCGATTCGGAGATTTTAAGTAAGCGTGACTTTGGAATAGACGCACGATTGCGCCGGAAGTCTTGAATGATAATGATCGCTGACGGTAGCGATTTTGCGCATTCAATCGCTTTCGCGATAGTCTTGGCTACGTGCACACGAGCACCAGCTGGCTTAAGCAAGGCAAACAGGTCGGTGGAGCTTGCGAATTCGCCGGGCACCACCACACAATCCAGATCTTCCACGTAAGGTAAATCACCGATGGTGGTCTCAGCATTGACGTCAATAGGCAGCTTGACGGTAAAGGTCGACCCAACGCCTGGCTCACTCTCAACTAGAATCTCTCCATCCATCAAATCGACTAGTCGCTTACAAATGGCCAGACCTAGTCCGCTGCCGCCATAGCGTCGTGTCGTTGAATTTTCCGCTTGGCTGAAAGAGTCAAACAATCTGGTAACAGTATCGCTTTCTATTCCAATGCCGTTGTCTTTGACGATCAAGGCAACATGAGGAAACTGCACCTCGGACGCGGCTAATAGCACTGATACTCGACCTCGTACATCTTCCCTTCCACCGCTGAATTTTATGGCATTACCGATCAGGTTGTAGAGCACTTGACGCAGTCGTGTTGCATCAGACCAGATCTCATGCGGCGTCTGAGGATCAACATATAATGTAAGATCAACGCCCTTGTGATGCGCCATCTGGGACAGTGAAGAGCAGGTCTCGCGAGCTAACTCAAAGAGGGTAACCGGCATGTGTTCAAGATCCAGTCGTCCAGCTTCAATCTTGGAGAAGTCCAACACGTTGTCAATGAGGCTCAGCAGTGCGAATGCAGAATTTTGAATCGTGTGTACTGCATCTTTTTGTCCCGTATCCAGACGGCTATGGGCAAGCACTTCAACCATACCGATAATCCCATTCATTGGCGTTCGAATCTCATGACTCATAGCAGCCAGAAATGTGGATTTAGCATGATTCGCCTGTTCAGCTTCCAATTTGGAAGTCTTAAGTTCGGCATTCGCTCCTTGCAATCTCGCTGTTCGCTCCACAACACGTTGCTCAAGATTCGCATTAAGTTCTAGGACATCCTTGGCGTAACGCCGCTGGGTTGTGATGTCCGTTGAGATACCTAATACAAGCTCAATGTCATCTTTCATCGACATAATGGGTCGTCGCACTGTATGCATCCAGAGCTCTTTGCTGTTAGCACCTGTAATCTTCTCTTCCGGTGTTACTTGATCTTCCCAGAATGATAAAACCCATTGCTCTTTCTTTGAGAAGCTTTCGATTTCTTCTTTATCGTTATTGAAGTCTGACTCCAGCATTCCGATAAGCGACGCCACCGTTGTTCCATAAAATTGGGCAACGGCCTCATTGGCTAACACAAAGCGGCCTTGCTGATCTTTGGCAAAGATTAGATGGGGACTCAAGTCAATGACTTGCCGCAAAAATTGCTGTTGCCGCTGTACTTCCATTTCGGCCTGTTTACGCTCACTCAAGTCACGCATCACCACAACTGCGCCCAATGTCTCTCCTTTCGGACCTTCTATTGGTCCACCACTGACAAGCACGAATCGCGGTGCTTCGCCTTTAGCAACGATACTCATTTCAATATCACGGATGTGCTCACCGTTAAGCGCTATGAGAAGAGGGATCTCATGCTGCTGCAAGGGAGTTTTGCCATCACCGTGAAATAGATCGTAGTAATCGGCCCACTGCTCTTGCGGCATTTGGCTTGGATCCATACCATGCCAGTCACGCGCAACTTTGTTGAACAAATTCAACTGACCACTCGCATCACACGCAACCACACCATCCGCAAGATTTTCCAACATACGGCTATTAATCAGTTCCAGGGTCCGTAGCTCCGATGTCCGCCTATCCACACGACGTTGGGTCGACATCCACATCCCCGCTATCACACACATCAACACACTCAGCAGAAGCCCAGCACCGACAATGGTGTACGAAAACATTTTGTCTTGAACGACTTCAAACCAAGGCGTGGAATATATTTCTAACGTCCATTGCCGGCCCGCCACTTCCACGGTCAATGTTGATGTGTAATGTGATTTATCCTCAGTTGTTATGGACTCTGATAAATCGGTATTTCCGTCATACAACAAAGTGGCATCATCACTCAATTCGCCGTCATAGACCTTAAAACTGATAGTTGACAGTCCATCGTCAAGAATGCCACGCATTAAATCGTTAGCGCGAAATGGGCTATAAACGTAACCTTGCAGGGCCTGACGCCGTTGAGCAACCGTTGATGTCATCATCCCATTTTTATAGACTGGATGATAAAGCAGGAAACCGGCCTGTGTGTCATTGTTCGTTTCCTGGACTAATTCAACCTTACCAGACATCGCGAATTCACCCATATCGCGAGCACGCTGCATTGCCTGACGACGATTGAGCTCTGAAAACATATCGAATCCAAGAGCTCGACGATTGCGCCAATCAAACGGTTCCAGATAGATAATCGATGTGTATACTCTCCGCGGTTCTGCGGGTCGTATCTTGTAGTCCACAAAGCCTTCTGCACGCATTGCGTCTATGTGGGCAACGAGTTCTTCCGAATGAAATTGCTCGGCAAAACCGACGCCTTGAATACCCGGTAGTCGCTTGCCCACCTCCAGCTGGGTTACATAGGCGTGCCACTCTGCTCGTGATACATGAGATGAGGCACTAAATAGTGCGACACCACCAAGCAAAACGTCTTCGTATCTGGAGATTCGTTTCACCACTTTAGAGGCAAGATGATTAGCTTCCATTGTGAAGCGCTGTTCATCATGCTCTGCGACAAATTTATTTGCGAAAAACCAGCCAATGGCAGTCGTCGTTAACCCAGCAACGAGCACTATGATCGGAATAGAGAGCAGGCCTTTAGTTGAATTAAGATCATGGTCGAAATTGCTCATTGAGGTACAACGGCATTACATACCACCTTCAGAGTATGCGACCAAAGAAACAGTTGGAGTGTCATAGCGACGAGATACTCTATTGCGTTTGCACCATTGCTTCTATCGGCATGTACGACAAATCATGAATCACTATTCATCCATCAATCATGTAAGATCATCTGTGATTATCATCAGGACTTACCTGCTAAATGGAGTTGGCATGGCCGTAGTTATGTTATGCGGCGCGTTGTGTGGGCTGTAGATGGTCCCTAGACTCAGCTGGCGTGCTGCAGCAACTGTAAAGCGCTCTAATACCGAACAAGATCGATTCAGGCGCCTATTCTGCGATTCATCATGCCGCTTTCTCGTGAGTGGGTACCCAAGACTCCAGCGCAACAAGGCACTCTTGTGCTGGAGCAGGTTTGCCAAAATAGTAACCTTGCCCATAGCGACAGCCAATGGATTCAATCCACTGTAGCTGCTCAAGAGTTTCAATACCCTCGGTCACCACCGTCATGTCCAAATGCTGAGTCATACCCAATACTGATTTAATAAGCGCAAGACAGCGCTTATTGTTTGGATAATTGAGTAAGAAACTGCGATCCAGCTTTACACCGTTGACTGGGAAATTGTGCAGATGAGTCAGTGAGGAGTAGCCTGTGCCAAAATCATCCAACTGAATGATCACACCTTGAGCTGCTAGGTCATCAAGTATTTTTTTCTCAGGCGCTTCAAATTCCAGCAACGTCGTTTCAGTCAGTTCCAGCATCAGGCGTGACGCTTTTATTCGTCGCTCTGAAAGCAATTTCATAATTTTTGTATCCAGACCGTGCCGAATTGACGTTCCACAAAAATTGACGTGAATAGAAAATTTACTCCCTTGTTGGTCCCACACTGCGAGTTGATCAAGTGCCGATTCGAGGATCCAGTAATCCAACTCATGCAGACAACCAGCTTCCGCTGCCAACTCTATAAACTCACCCGGAAACATCAGACCATGAATTGGGTGCTCCCACCGCGCCAGTGCCTCGTATCCATAGACGCATTGTTTACGAATATCGACAATCGGCTGGAAGTACGGAATAACGTCACGATTCTGTATTCCCTGAGCAATGTCGCTCAGTAATGATTTGCGGTGATCCTCATTCGCTTGCATTTCAGGCGTAAACCAACTTATCGTTCCCTTCGATTTTTTTCGCCCTTCATACATCGCAAGGTCAGCGTAGTGTATGGCCTCGTCCATGTTTTGCATGTTGTCGAGGCTAGAGACCCCGATACTGGGCCTGACGACAAGATGTCTATTCATGCAGACCATGGGCGCTGATATCGCATCCATCAGACTGCTTACCAACGCACCTACGGCGTTTAAGTTGTCTAGGCGAAAAAGCGCTACAAATTCATCTCCACCGAGGCGAGAAACAATGCCATGGTCGGATACCGTTTGCTGGCACCGTGTTGCCACAACCTTCAGAACCTCATCGCCAACATCATGTCCGTAAGTATCATTAATAGCTTTGAATCCATCCAGATCCAGCAATAATATGGTAGTTTTTTGACCCTCAGAAACTTCATTTAACATGGTTGAGCCCTGAGCCCAAAAGTGTCGGCGATTACCTATGCCGGTCATAGCATCCGTGTTTGCGTATTGATCAAACGTATCCCTAGCAACAACAAGCTTTCTTAGTTCTTCAATTTGTTTCTGTTGATCAAGTAGCTGCAAATCTCTAAACTGGTGCAAGATAATAATGTCTGGAGTGGGATCATTCTTGGCAAAATTACTAATACCTAGACCCAACTCTTTTAGCGTATTTTGGGTCATCACTTCTACGCTACAAATAAAAATAAATTGATTGTCGAGCAACGCGACAAATAAGCCGCGCAGTGACAAAGGGCTGAACCTGTGGTGAAAAACAAACGTCTTGTCAGATGCAGTCATTGCATCCAAATCAAGTTCCGTATTTCGGGGGCGAGCCAGTTCAAAGATCTGATCAAGGGAGTTGTTATGCCATGAATCTCCGATCACTTTTTGCAGTGATGCGCCGACACCAACAATGACATTGCTTGATTTTTTGCAAATGGCAATATGAAATGGGAATACCCGGTTTAGCTCTGAATTCGAGAAAACTGCCTGTTCAAGATGCATTGCGTAGATTGCCGACGACCACAGGCGTCTCTCTGATTAGCTGAAATGTATCCAGACCGTGTTGCTCACGTGTATCAACATGTTCGAAAGTCCAGTCCTCCTCAAACTGTTCTGCCAAGCCCTCCAGAACACCAAGCACCATAGGTGCAAAACCTTGGCGTGAGCTGTGGTAATCAAGCATGAAACCGGTGTTATTCTCCGTCAGGCTGAAACCCGGCATGCGTCCGTCTGGCATCGCCATATTAACTCGGGCGTGCATTTCATCAAGATTTTCAAGAAAGCTGACAAAGTCATCGCCTCCAGCAGAAAACAATTTTGCCCAACCCGCTTCCCCTGTGTAAAGCACCCAATGTCGGCCAAAGGCGTGGAGTAGTACGTCAACAGGCATATCCAGAATGGCACTTGCTGAATGAACGAGGCTATAGGTAATTTCATCCTCGTAGTTCGTGGTGTCAAGTAGTTGGAGATTCTCCAGAGCAGCGTGTGCCTTGACCCGCTGCCATGTTTCCAACCCTGCACTGGAGATGACGAGATCTTCGACTGCCTTATTCACAAGCCCATACATCTATCCACCCCCCTAGGTTACAACCGTGATTTGAGTGACGCAACTTGGCGTCGTACTCATATTATCGACCTGCGGCCTGAAATCGTTATGGCGGTGTTACCCAAGCAGTCCCCTGAAAGCTGTTCCGGTTTTGTACTGTGTTGGAATATGCGATAGCTCATAACGCGCAGCTTGCGTATCGATGATGATGGCATCAAGACTCAGCTGGCGTGCTGCAGCAACTCGTTTTCCAGAAGAATACGCCGGTCGCGTTCTCCGTCCGCGGATAGATTCAAAGACCACCAGATAAGCGCTGAAATACAAGGGCCTTCCGGGCTACTGTGTTGTCCTTCAGGTCCACCTAACCAGCTATGTGGAAAGCCTGGGATACGTAATCTCATCAGGCGCTGTTGACCTTGGCAAGCATAACCGTGAAGGCTCCAAGGGGCGCCGTTAGCGTTGCCAGTAATCTGCCATCGCTGGCTTTTTGATTTGAGATCGGCAACGCGTATCCAGCTTTGCTCAAGATTATTTGTGGCTTTTTCCGACACCATCTGATCGCTACTAGAATGAATGATGAGCAAATTCGGCGGAGCCCGGCCTGCCAGATTTTTACGCATAACAGAGCGTAATCGACGCAGCGAATAGTAGCGCGGAATAGAAAAAGTTGAGCTTTTAACAGCCGATGGAGTTTCGCCATAAGCCAAGCCTGCAACACTAGCACCCCCTGCAAATTTGTCCGGATAAGCTACCAGACAATTGATGGCCATTGCAGCGCCCGACGACAAGCCACAGATATAACGTCGTGACGAATCGACGTTATAATCTTGCTGAACTTGGCTAACTATGCGCCAGATGTCCTCCACCTCCCCTCGACCGCGTGTACGGTGCGCCTTGATCCACCAGCCCCAGCACTGGCGTGCCCGATAGCCTACATAGCTGGTGACATACGGGTAAAGCACGAGACACTGCGCGTTATCAGCCAGAGCATCGAAGTCGGTTATTTTCTGAATATCTTCATGGGTCTGATGACAGCCATGCAGAACCACGAGCAAAGCTGACGGCCTACTGGCATCATAGCCTTTAGGAATATACAAACGATAACTGCGCTCGCGCGAATACAGGTTAAATCCTGGCGGCATGGTTGAGTCCACGCTGATGCCTTGTGCTGCACTAACGGGACGTTTGGCAAGCAAGCTTGAGAGCTTGTTAGCGGTAGGTTTCAAATTCATGCGTATTGCCTTTATCTGCTGTCCACTAATTTCCGGACTCTTTCGGTCAGTTTCCGTGCGGTAACCACGTGACGATATGCTGGGGCAGCTATCGATGAGACTAGCTATTGTCAGGCCAAATTGCAACTGTTGCAGTGCATTGTTTTTTGCATAATCTATGCATGTAAGGTTACTTGCTTCTAACCAACGCCTAGCAAATACAATGACTTAATGTCCAATGTAATCAATTGTTACTAAGTGATAGATATCAGAGAATATGCTGCAGCGCATACTTTTTGAGGATTTCAATCCTGTTTCAAACCTTATGTCGGGAGAGTTTTTCCATATTTCTGATGAGTCCATGAATGTGACGAATCGACGGCAAGGTTCACCAGACCACTTAGCCCTCGAAACACGAGAGAACCTCTGTCTGTCAACTTCTCATAACGATTGGTCACAGACCTTATTCATAAGAGAACCTCGAAGCCTCATAGGGGTTAGTTCGCCACGCTCAGTGGCTTTGGATAAGGCCTGCCAGATTTAATAACCCCTTTCCAACCGCTGTGATGCGAATTTTGCAGCACTATGCTGCTGATTCAACAGCAGACACGTGTATGTCCTTGGCTCTACTGTCCTGCCCATCATTTGTACCAACACATCATCTGAAAAGGGCATCGCAATGACAACCGAACGCTTTAACCTGTTGGCTTTTACAGGAAAAATGAAAATCCTGCATCTTAGCTGGATCGCGTTTTTCATCACCTTTGCCGTTTGGTTCAACCTTGCACCCATGCTGCAGGCGATCAAAGAGACCTTCGGCCTGACCAATGCGCAGATCACAACCTTACTGGTGTTAAACGTTGCATTGACAATTCCGGCACGCGTTATTGTTGGTGGCCTGACTGATCGCTATGGTCCTCGGCTTGTGTATTCAGCACTGTTGATCATCATGTCAATTCCCTGCTTTGTTTTTGCTTTTGCTGAGACGTACACACAGCTTGCCATCGCACGTTTTGCACTCGGCGCTATCGGGGCAGGCTTTGTTGTTGGTATCCGTATGGTGAGTGAGTGGTTTCCACACAATGAGCTGGGCACCGCCGAAGGTATCTACGGTGGTTGGGGAAATTTCGGATCAGCTGCTGCAGCCTTTACGCTACCAACGCTTGCATTGATATTCGGTGGAGACGATGGTTGGCGTTGGGCCGTTGCGGTTACGGGCCTAATGAGTTTTGTCATGGGCTTTATCTACTACAGCAACACCAGCGACACGCCTAAAGGTTCTACCTATTACAAGCCAAAGCAGTCTGGCGCTATGGAAATCACAAGTAAAAATGATTTCTTCTTTCTTATCATCATGAAAGTGCCTATGTACATAGCGCTAGCGGTACTAGCCTGGCGCCTATCGCCAGCGCGTGTTGACATGATTTCTCAGATGAGCACCAACCTTATCTACCTCGGACTGGTACTGTTGTTCATCTACGAATTATCACTAGTCTGGAAAGTAAACAAGAAAGTGTTTACCGAAACAATGCCAACTGCACAGCAGTTCAGTTTCAAGCAAGTGGCAGTGCTCTGTATTCTTTATTTCGCAACGTTCGGCTCTGAGCTGGCTGTGGTTTCTATGTTGCCATTGTTCTTCGCTGATACGTTCGAACTGACACCCGTGCTTGCTGGCATGCTCGCTTCAGGCTATGCCTTCATGAACCTGATGTCGCGTCCCGGTGGAGGCTGGATCTCTGATCGATATGGGCGCCGAAGAACCTTGTTGATACTGACTGCTGGTCTGGCGGTAGGTTACCTCTTGATGTCTACGGTAAATTCTAGCTGGCCTTTAGTACTGGCGGTACTCGCCGTCATGGCTTGCTCATTTTTTGTACAAGCCGGTGAAGGTGCAGTGTTTGCAGTAGTGCCTTTGATCAAGCGAAGCCAGACAGGTCAGATAGCGGGCATGACAGGGGCCTATGGAAATGTTGGTGCGGTTGTGTACCTGCTTATCTACTCAATGGTACCTCCCAGCACATTTTTCCTCGTCATTGCAGGAACTGCAGTAGTAGGTTTTGGTGCTCTGTTAATGCTCGATGAGCCTACCGGCGAAATCGCTGAGGTAGACGAGCACGGCAAGGTCACCTTGATCCCTGTTAGCTAGTAGACATGATCGGGCACGTTCCACAGTGCCCGATCCCCACGGCCTTAAGTTTTGAATAAACAACCAGAGTATGTGAAGATCAAAATGACGACTCCTCGAATACGTGCGGCTTGCAAGTGATGGTAAGCACGCTTGCGCACATCGATGCTGAGCACCCAGAAATGCCAGCCACCAAACTCGCCTCCAACGAGGCACAGGTAGATTCACCTGTGGTGCTCTTTGGGGGAACAAGCCTTGCTGGAACGCACGGCCCCAACCGCGATTCCTTCGCAGCCTGTCAGCCCGATGACCCGGAACTGCGTAAACATCGGGGTGTGGTCATGGCAATAGCCGACGGCGTAGGATCCAGCACCACATCGCGTGTCGCCAGTGAGCTGGCTGTAACAGAATTTATCGATGAGTATCTTGGCTCAGCATCCACCCGCAGCGTCAGAGATTGTGCAGCGGCGACTGTCAACACGCTCAATGGATGGTTGTTTGCTCAGAATGCCGCTAATCGTGCTGGCGAAGCAGACGGCGACGGCCTTATGACCACGTTTACGGCCATTGTTATCAAGTCATGCACTGCGCATGTTTTTCATGCAGGCGATAGTCGTGCCTGGCTTATTAGAAAAGACGACGCTCAACCACTTACGCGAGATCATCACTCAAGAAGCAACGGTCGCAAAGTGCTTGCTCGAGCTCTGGGAGCTGACAGATCAGTAGAGCTGGATCACTTCGAGACCAATCTTCGTGAAGGCGATGTGATTGCGCTTACAACAGATGGTGTTCACGGCAATCTACCTATCTCCCAAGTGGCGCAATGGTTAACTAGCTCGCTAGCGCACTGCCATAACAATCTCGAAAAGGCTTCAGCGCAGGTGTTGGACTCAGCCAGATCAACCACCGTTGATGAACTTGACGATGCCACGTGCTTGTTTGCCCGCGTTACATCGCTACCGCCACGCGACGAGGGAGAGATACGCAGAAGAGCGCTGGCGGTCATCATCCCTCCTGCATTGAGCAAAGGTATGCGTATCGACGATCTGGAGGTACTCGGTACCCTTCATCAGAGTACACGCAGCCATGTTTATCTGGTTCGTCGCGACAAGGATGCTCGTGAATACGTTATGAAGGCACCGTCAAGAAACTTTACTGATGATGCTGTGTATCTACAAGGCTTTGCTCGCGAGTGCTGGCTGATGGAGAGCTTCGATCACCCTAGCCTGCCCAAAGGAATACCGACATCAGCAGATTCTCCATTCTTGTATTCGCTAACCGAACGGGTTGCTGGTGAATCCTTACGTCAATGGATGATTGACCATCCCACGCCCACATTGACCGATATCAGGCCTCTACTATCGAGCATAGTCGATGGCTTGCGTGTTCTGCGCCGTTCAGGAATCGTTCATCGTGATCTCAAGCCTGAAAACGTCATCGTTGATTCCAATGGTCATTGCACCATCATTGATTTTGGCACCGCACGTGTGGATGGGTTGGAAGAGCTAGGAACATCATTACCAGAAGATCTGCCCGTTGGAGCCATTGGTTACGTTGCACCGGAAAATCATGATGGCATTGCGGACTGGCAATCCGATTTATATGCTCTGGCCGCGATCACCTATGAGGCCCTGACAGGATCACTACCCACACTCAGCGCACAAACATCATCAACACGCTATGCACATGCCCCGACCTTTTTTAGCAAGCCCTTATCGCAGATAAGAGCTGACCTACCCTACTGGGTTGAGTTTGCACTTAAGAAGTCATTGGCAACCCGACCCGAATTGCGGCACGTTGCCTATTCTGAGTTTCTCGCAGATTTGCGCAAGCCCAGCTCTGAGGCTACTCGACAAGCCAGTCGTATGCCACTGGCTGAGCGACACCCAGTGCGATTCTGGCAATGCATATCAGCACTGCTATTTGTCCTGCTATGTGCCTCAGTAGTGTCAAAAAGCAGCTAGTTGATAGCAATACTAATACAACTTCGGCACCTAACTGCCTCAGGATAAAATTAATGGAAGTAATGACCAATCCAGTAACAAAGCCCTTCATAAAAGTGGCGGAGATCTGGGTGCCAGAGAACGATAAGCTGGTTTACGCTGGCGGTGACTATGGGAGTGCTGATGCATTTGCCAGAGTCTCGATTGTCCAGAGTTTTTCCAAGGGCGAAGGCTTGCCAGGCAAAGCATGGGAGAGCAGGAAGCCGGTGGTAATCAAGCATTTTGACGGCTCCTATTTCAAGCGTGCCGCAGCAGCCGCTGAGGCTGGATTAACCAGTGCTGTTGCTATTCCGGTGTTTGCTGGGAATACATTGAAGGCCGTTCTGGTCATTCTTTGTGGCTCTGATACTGATCAAAAGGGTGCCATTGAAATCTGGCAAGGCATCAACGGCAATCTGGCTCTGGCGGATGGTTTCTTCGGCGGTGCTACCGAATTCGAAGCCGCAAGCAAAGGCATCAGTTTCAGCTTTGGCCAAGGCTTACCGGGCGCTGTCTGGGCCGCGAACACACCTATTCTTAACCGAGATATCGCACGCGCTGGCACTTTTATCCGCAGTGGCCATGCAGCTGCTGCTGGTTTCAAGACCGGACTGGGCCTGCCTATCCCCTTGCCCGATAACAACCCTTGCGTTGTAACACTGCTATCAGCTCCCGATACCCCGATCGCACGTCGGTTCGAGATCTGGGATGCTCGCCCTGAATGCGTAGGCGCAACCCGCAAAGCGATGCTCATTGACGGGCTTTGTGAGCGTGAAGGCGCTCTGTGGGCGCAACAGAACCCGCCTGTCGATCCACCCATGGCCGACACCTGGAAAGGCCCAATCGGCCAGGTGTTGGGTACAGGCCTACCGTATGTGCAGCGCGAGGGAAGCGGGCTGCCTGCAGCTTATGAATCCATGTTTGCTCTGCCTATCTATCGTGAAACGGATCTGGCCTATATCGTCGCCTGCTACCTCTAACTCGGAGTAATACTGTATGCAAAAATTAGTCATCATTGGTGCAGGTATGGCTTCGGGTCGTACGCTGGAACATATTGTTGAAGCGTCTCCTGATGCTTTCGACATCACGATAATCAACGCAGAACCGCGTGGCAATTACAACCGCATCATGCTCTCCCCGGTACTGGCTGGTGAACGCAGCTATGAAGAAATCATCACACACGATGATGACTGGTACGCCAGCCACAACATAGCCACCCGCTTTGGCAAAACAGTGACATCGGTTGATCGAGATCGAAAGGTCGTTATCATAGCCAACGAGGAAGTGAGCTATGACAAGCTGATCATCGCCACAGGATCAACGCCCTTTATCATTCCAGTGCCAGGCCACGACCTTCCCGGGGTTATCGGCTACCGTGATCTTGAAGATACCAATGCCATGATTGATGCGGCGGCCAAAGCTGAAGCCTGTGCGGTTGTCATCGGTGGTGGCTTGCTGGGTCTTGAGGCTGCCGCAGGCCTTCGTATGCGGGGTATGGAAGTTACGGTTTTGCATAATGACGGACATTTAATGAATCGTCAGTTAGACGAGGCTGCCGGTTATCTGTTGCAAACCGATCTTGAAAAGCGTGGCATCACGGTCATGACCAATGCAAATACACAGCAGATCGCAGGCGACGGCAAAGTTGAGAAAGTTGTCCTTGAAGATGGCACTGAGATTCCTGCCAATATCGTTCTGATGACTGCTGGCATTCGTCCAGCGGCAAGTATCGGCCAAGCAACTGGAATAAAAGTGGGACGAGCCATTGAGGTTGATCATCAGATGCGTACATCTGACCCTGACATATTTGCGGTGGGAGAATGCGTTGAGTTTGAATCAAACATTTTCGGCCTTGTCGCCCCGCTCTATGATCAGGCGAAGGTTCTAGCCAATACGCTGCTGGGCATTGAAGACTCCTTTAAAATACGAGAGCTTTCCACAAAGCTGAAAGTGACAGGCTGTGATCTATTCAGTGCCGGAGATTTTGCTGAGGGCGACGCACGTGAGGACATTGTTTTCCGTGACCCGAAGCGTCGTGTCTACAAGCGGCTTGTCATAGAAAATGATCGCTTGATTGGTGCCGTGATGTACGGCGACACAGCCGATAGTAACTGGTTCTTTGGCATGATTAAGGACGGTACAAATATCGAATCGATGCGTGAGACCTTGATTTTCGGGCCCGCTTTTCAAGGTGGGAGTGCCTCGCAAATGGACCCGCTGGCAGCCGTTGCAGCATTGCCTCTTGAGGCAGAGATTTGTGGCTGCAACGGCGTATGCAAAGGCGATATCACACAGGCTATAGAAGCCGGTGCACATACACTCGATGACGTGCGCGCTAAAACCAAGGCATCAGCCTCTTGTGGCACCTGCACCGGATTGGTCGAGCAGGTTCTGGCCGTTAGTCTGGGTGACCGGTTTGAAGTAAGCGCTGAAAAACCAGTCTGTAAATGTACCGATCTAACCCATGAAGACGTTCGTCGCCTAATCAAAGCGCAAAAGCTGAAATCCCAGCCCGCCGTTTGGCAAGAACTGGCATGGAAGACGCCCAATGGATGTCCTTCCTGTCGCCCGGCTATCAACTACTATTTGCTGGCTGACTGGCCTCTGGAGTATCAGGACGACCTGCAATCACGTTTTGTTAATGAGCGTAACCACGCCAATATACAAAAGGATGGCACATACTCCGTGGTGCCTCGCATGTGGGGTGGCATAACAACTGCGGACGAACTCATTGCGATCGCAACGGCTGCTAAGCGATTCGATGCTACCGTTAAAGTCACTGGTGGTCAGCGAATCGATCTTCTGGGCATCAAGAAAGAAGACCTGCCGCTTATCTGGTCAGACCTGAACAATGCGGGAATGGTATCGGGTCATGCTTACACCAAAGGGCTACGGACGGTCAAAACATGCGTGGGAACGGACTGGTGCCGTTTTGGAACGCAGGACAGCACCGGGCTTGGTATCAAGCTTGAGAAGAAGCTCTGGGGCTCATGGACGCCACACAAGCTCAAGCTGGCTGTGTCGGGTTGCCCACGCAACTGTTCCGAGGCCACTTGTAAAGACATTGGAATCATTTGTGTCGATTCGGGGTATCAGATTAGTGTGGGAGGTGCTGCCGGCATGGATCTGAAAAAAACCGAAGCGCTTGTTGATGTAGCAACCGAAGCTGAAGTGGATGAATGGGTGACCGCCTTCGTTCAGCTTTACCGTGAAAACGGCAAGTACCTGGACCGGATTTACAAATGGGTTTCCAAGGTCGGACTGGACTGGATAAAAGAAGAGCTTTCCGATCCACAAAGGCGTATGGAGCTGTTTGATAATTTTGCGATCAGTCAAAGCGTTTATCAGAAAGACCCTTGGGCTGATCACGTGAGTAACCGAGCAAATCAGTATGAACCCCTTGCAGATCTAACGATGGAGGCAGTAACGTGAGCTGGACAGATATTGGTGAATTAGGGGCCATACCCATTCGTGGTTCGCGCATCGTCAAAACCAACGCAGGCTGCATTGCTATCTTTCGTACAACGGAAACTGAAGTTTTCGCCACCTCAAACAAGTGCGCGCATAAAGGGGGCCCACTGTCCGAAGGCATCGTGCATGATCGCAAGATAACTTGTCCGTTGCATAACTGGGTTTTTTCACTGGAAACAGGCGAAGCTCAAGGTGCAGATGTTGGACGTATCAAAACGTACCCTGTAAAGATAAAGAACAATCGCCTGCTGCTGGACCTTGACGCCATTAACGCATCGGCTGCCTGATGAGCATGACGGCGTGCGGCAAGACTCGCACCACATGTCCCTACTGCGGTGTGGGCTGTGGTGTCATCATAGAACCCGATGGCCAGAACGGCATCACGGTCAAGGGTGACCCTGATCATCCAGCCAATCGGGGCAAACTGTGTTCAAAAGGATCGGCACTGGGCGAGACGGTTGGCATCGAACAACGCTTGTTAACGCCCATGATGCATGGAAAAAGCGTTGACTGGTCCACGGCACTGGACACCGTCGCGACACGATTTCAAAAGGTCATCGCAGAGCATGGGCCAGATGCCGTAGCGTTTTATGTCTCGGGGCAAATGCTGACCGAGGATTATTACGTAGCCAACAAGCTTATGAAAGGATTCATGGGCTCGGCCAACATAGATACCAATTCAAGACTCTGCATGGCGTCAACCGTGGCTGGGCAAAAACGAGCATTCGGTACCGATACAGTGCCTGGCAGCTATGAAGACCTCGACACTGCCGATCTTATCGTGTTGGTTGGGTCGAATCTGGCCTGGTGTCACCCAGTACTCTATCAAAGAATACTGGCTGCCCGTGAAACACGTGGCACAAAAATAGTCACCATTGATCCACGCAGAACAGCTTCCTGCGAAGGTGCTTTGCACCTGGCTATAGACAGCGGGAGTGATGTCGCCCTGTTCAATGCGTTGCTCGCTGAAATCGAACGTCGTGGCAAAATAGATTCTGCGTATACAACAGCGCATGTTGATGGCTTGGATGAGGCCATCGCTACCGCACAAGCTTCTGATCCAAAGCTCACTGGTTTAACTACCGCGGAACTGGAAGAATTTCTGAATCTCTGGATTGATAATGAGAAAGTTGTAACCATTTTCAGCCAAGGTGTAAACCAGTCTTCTTCAGGAACCGATAAAGTTAATGCCATCCTGAATTGTCATCTAGCTACCGGTAGGATCGGCAAACCCGGCTCGGGCCCCTTATCAGTCACTGGGCAGGTAAACGCCATGGGTGGCCGCGAAGTGGGTGGGCTTGCCAACATGTTGGCTTGTCATCTGGATATAGAAAATTCAGAGCATCGCGCAGCTGTTAAGGATTACTGGAACGCGCCTACGTTACCCGAAAAACAAGGATTGAAAACTGTCGATCTGTTTAAGGCTGTCGGGGACAAGCGAATCAAAGCACTATGGATTATTCACACCAATCCTACTGTAAGCGTACCCGATGCAAACAATGTTCGGGATGCCATTGCGGGCTGTCCTTTTGTTGTTGTCAGCGACATCACTACCGATACCGATACGGCGCGACTGGCTGATATCGTCCTGCCTGCTACTGCGTGGGCAGAAAAGAGCGGAACCGTTACCAATTCAGACCGTACTATTAGTCGCCAACGCGCTGCCCTGCCCGCACCGGGAATGGCAAAACCGGATTGGTGGATACTGGCTGAAGTTGCCCGGCGCATGGGCTGGGATGACGCTTTTGCCTGGCAAAACCCTGCTGAAATCTTTGCAGAACACGCGGCGTTGTCAGGAATTGCCGGAGGGTTGGGAAAGGATTTTGATATTTCTAATCTGGCGGGTATAAGTGCGCAAGACTATGAAGAACTCAAACCTGTTCGTTGGCCGCAGTCCACTTCAAAACGTGGAGGCAGATTTTTTGCTGAGGGCGGATTCTTTCATCCTGACGGCAAAGCGAAAATGTTGCCGCTTGAGCATCGTCCACCGATTGCGGAAGTTTCCAAACAATGTCCTTTCAGACTTAACACCGGCAGGCTGCGCGATCAATGGCACACGATGACACGTACCGCACTCTCCCCACGCTTGTCCGCGCATCTGCCTGAACCGTTTGTCAGCATGCACCCTGAAGATGCCAGCAAGCTAAAGCTGGATCATGGTGATTTGGTACAACTGGATAGCCCGCAAGGTACTGCTATCTTGCGACTTCACCAGACGACAGATTTATCGCGAGGCGATTTCTTTGTCCCGATTCACTGGACTGGGATGAACGCGCCTAGTGCCAGAATTGACTCACTAGTAGCACCTATCGTGGATCCTGTTTCTGGTCAACCAGAGAGTAAGGCTTGCACAGTAGCCGCGAAAAAATTTGCAGCCACATGGTATGGATTTGCCATATCAACCGAGTCCTTCACACCCGAGTGTAACTATTGGGCCCGCGCTCGAACTACCTCCGGATATCGTTGTGAGTTGGCAGGGCTTACAGATGTAACTGATTGGGCAAACTACGCGCGTACTTTATTCAGCTTGCCAACCGCTGCACTTCAGCAAATGTCTGATTCACAACGTGGCCTGCACCGAGTCGGTTTATTTGATGGTGAGATCCTGCTTGCCGCACTCTACGTGTCATCATCCCCCGTCGTCTTGATGCGGGACTTTCTTGTAGGCCTTCCTGGAAGCGATGCGCCGTGGGCATTGGCTGGCCAGGCCTGTGGTGACAGGCAAGACCCCGGACCTGTTGTATGTTCGTGCTATGCCGTGGGCCGCAACACCATCCAGCGTGCCATCGTCAGCGAAGGCCTGATCAACGTCGATCAAATCGGTGAACGGTTGTCAGCTGGGACAAACTGCGGTTCTTGTAAGTCTGAGCTAGTATCGATTTTGGCAAATACACTTCAACCCGCATGAGGATTATGCGGGTGAACGTAGGAAAGGGAATTATCGAACGCTAAGCAAATTTATGTTACCGCGAGTCCCAATTGATGTACAGATCGATTGGGACACAGATCAGTCGAGTAAGCACATGGCCTGTGGGATGTGAACCCATGAGCGTTCAACTGGCGGGCATCACGGCAACCCGACTGCAGACGGGCAGACGGGCAGACGGGCAGACGGGCAGATTGTTATTATTAGTGACAGGAATAGTCGGTAGTCGGCCCAATCCGGCCTTTCGAATAGTTTTTGATGCAGCACTATTGTTGTACTCACAAGCACAGTGATAAGCTCCGTGAATGGCTTTTGACATTGCACCTGCAACTCCCAATTTAGTGGAGGAATTAGTGAGTATTCGACTTGCTGCGATGAAAGATAGTCTGCAAGCTGTCGGTAGGTATGATCCATTACGAGCACGAGAGCGTTTTCTCTCTACCTTCGAGTCAGAGAATACGAATTGCATGTTTGACGGTGATCGGCTGATCGGGTTTTATGTGTTGATCGCAAAGTGTGACCACTTGTTCCTTGATCACCTTTATATCCATCCTCAGTATCAGGGGAACGGTGCAGGTTCACAGATTATCCGCAGGGTTAAGGAGGCTGCGGTATCTTCCGGCCTCCCAATACGACTTGGAGCATTAAAGCTTAGTGAGTCCAATAATTTCTACAAGAATCACGGGTTTGTTTTGACTCATCAAGAGGAGTGGGATAATTGCTATGAGTATTCACCGTTAGGCTAACGATTACCAGTACATTCAGCCCAATCCAGACACTGAGACGAGCTCAAGAGCAGTTACAATATCGGCATGAAAATCCAAGCGATAGTAGCGCACCCTAGACCCGACAGCTTTTGTCATGCATTGTTTGAGCGAGCTGTATCGACGTTGAGGTTGGCTGGCCACGATTTAGTAATACACGATCTGTATGCTGAAGGTTTCGATCCGGTGTTGAAAGCAGATGAAGCCTACACAGTTGGAAATACGATCGAAGTGGCGCTTTCAAAATCAAAAGATCCAATCGTCAATCTCCATCGTGAAGAGATAGCAGTGGCAGATGGATTGCTCATAGCACATCCGAATTGGTGGGGAAAGCCACCTGCGATTCTAGCTGGTTGGCTAGATCGGGTGCTGGTTCCAGGGGTAGCGTATCGGCTTCACTCTGCTGAAGGAGAACCCGACGGGTTGCTGTCAATAAAAGCGGCTCTCATCCTGAACACTTCGGACACACCTTCAGAAAGAGAAGCAAAGGTTTTAGGCGACCCCTTGCATCTGATTTGGGAAAACTGCGTCTTGCCATACTGCGGAGCGAAAAGTGTTCACCGCCAGATGTTTGGTGCGGTAGCAGCTAGTGATTTAACTGAGCGTCAAAGCTGGCTTGCTGAAGTAGAAACTGTATCAAGTAGTACTTTCCCCTCTGACACCTGATTTGCAGATCAGGCACCAACTTGACAGTCACATAGCGTAATCTGAACGGTAGCGATAGTCGCAGTTCGGCCAAGAGCTGTCTTAGGGAAGCCTACAAAACGACGATTCAAATTACACGGAGTAAAATCGGCACAACATATTTCTAGGGCTTTACTGCAACGAGAATGTGCGCATTAATGGTCGTGCGTATATTTCAACAAATCTAAGCCTTTTGGTTACACATATGCTTCAATCTACGTAAAAATATGTATTCCCCATGTAGCACTGCGGAAAGTCTGGAGATCATGTAATGACGACATCCGTTTTTATCGCGGTTTTGCTGGCTGCTTGTCTGCACGCAATTTGGAACTCACTGATCAAGGGAAGTACCGATAAAAATACCACCATGTTAGCGGTTGTACTTGGTCATGTGCCTGTCGCATTAGTGGCATTACCGCTCGCACCGCCAATCAATCTGGCTGCTTTGCCATGGATTATTTGTGGTGTTGCTCTACACGTGGGTTATCAACTTTTCCTCATAGCCAGTTATCGTGCAGGTGATCTCACCCTCGTTTATCCGATAGCACGTGGGTCGGCGCCGCTGATCGTCACAGTCGTCTCTATTAGTGTTATGGGTATTTCGTTTACACGACTAGAGCTGTCAGGCGTTATTGTCATCGCGCTCGGCCTTGTGTCTTTAACACTGGTCAGACGCGCTGATGGAAGCCGCAATCCACGAGCGGTGTCGATGGCGCTTTGCACAGGTGTTTTTATCGCTGCTTATTCCCTCGTAGATGGCATGGGAGCGCGGATTGCCACAAGTGCGCTGGGGTTCTGGAGCTGGGCGGCTATCGGGAATGCAGTAGCATTCACACTATGGATGGCACTGATGCGACCCCAAACATTAACCTCACTTAAATCAGACCGCCTAGTGTTCTGGTCAGGTATGGTCGGTGGGACGGCATCATTTCTCGCCTATGGGCTGGTCATCTGGGGGTTCACACAAGCCCCTATTGCACTTGTCACCGCTCTACGCGAGGTCTCTATTGTCTTCGCAGTGTTAATCGGTGTTACCGTTCTCAAGGAGCGACTTGATATCGGAAAAATTGTTTCAACGTTTATCACAATTTCAGGTGCTGTTCTTCTGCGCCTATCAAAGAGCTAGTACCTGAATCGGATGTCGAAATGACTAAACTAGTATGGATGTCAGACCCACATTTTGTGCAAGAAGGTGATGTGCTAGGACACGATCCTCGCGTGCGACTTCAAGCAGCGATAGATCATATCAATAACCATCACGCCGATGCTGAGGCGTGCATTATCTCTGGCGATATGGTGAATCGCGGCACACGTTCAAACTATGAAGGTGTGCAAGCCAAACTGGAGAGCCTCAGTGTTCCTTACTTTCCTATGGTCGGCAATCATGACAATCCAACATTGTTCCAAGAAATACTTTCTTTGCCGAAATCGTGCATGCCAGATTTCGTTCAGTATAAGCTGGCAATGCCTGCCGGCGTCATCATCTGCTTGGACACACATAAAATTGGATCGGATGCGGGAGAGCTATGTACAGCCCGTCAAGAATGGCTATTTGAAGCGCTTACCGAAGCCGATAACACCCCAGTTTTTATCTTCATGCATCATCCTCCAATGTCTCTTGGACTGCCAATGCAAGACACAGAAAACATGGAGAACGGGCAAGCTTTGCTTGAG
>JALZVU010000152.1 GCA_023301795.1 Granulosicoccus sp. | reverse complement strand
ATAGCTGACTTGGCACTAACCGAAACTGTAGAGGTCGGACTACTCATTGCTACTCGCTGAATTGCTAGACTGATTTTGGCCCGAACAATAGCTCGGACCAGACGATGGTCGGTACTGTGAGATGAATCTGCAACACAGCCGCTGCTTGATACAAATGGTAACTAACGCACAGTTGCACGCTTTTATAAGTTCTGTTTTCTGTAAATGTGCATTAAAACAGACCCAAATCAGCGCATCCGTAGTACCGATTCAGCTCAACAATTCTTCCATTGACCGTCGAACTGAGAAATAGTTGAGTAATCGAAACCGTAATGTCGCTAGAACCTGTTGAACGGAGCGCGCTCACGGTGTTCTATAGAAAACCCATGAACCCGCCCCATATTATTTGTACAAACATGGGGTTTTATTCGAGTTGAACAAGCGATGAGATTGACAAAGACACTACGAATTATCCTGATAGCAATAGCTGCCACGTTATCCGCTGGCTGGCAGAGCGCCCAGGCCAATACCTACACGGCTATGGTGGTCGGTGACAGCATCAGTGCTGCCTACGGGCTACGTGAGGAAGACGGTTGGGTGGCCCTGGCCGAGCAGAAGCTGCGTGACCAGGGTTTCGATGTCAGTATGGTGAATGCCAGCATCAGCGGGGACACCACAGCTGGCGGTTTGCGCCGCTTGCCCGATGCTTTGGAGCGTTTCAAGCCAGATTTGCTGATTATTGAACTCGGTGGCAACGATGGCCTGAGAGGCTATAACCCCGGCAATATGCAGCAAAATATCGAAGATATGGCAAATCTGGCCCTCGAGAGCGACGCCCGGGTGCTGATTCTGGGCATGTTAATCCCCTCAAACTACGGCCAGGCGTATCTGCGCCGATTTAGCCAGGCATTCGTTGAGTCCGCAGCCAACACCGACAGTGACTTCGTGCCTTTTTTGCTCGAACCCATTGCTCAAGATCGCAACTACTTTCAGTCCGACGGCATTCACCCCACCGCCGACGCACAGCCGCTACTCGTCGACCACGTTATGCCTGCATTGCTGAAGATAATTGAGAGCGAACAGGGCTTGTAATGTAATACCCTAATATTGTAGCGTTGATCCTTAGCAACAAGTGACCCAGAGTGACTCATCATGCCCGAGCGTAGAAAATTCGAATTTGAAGGTTCAACAGGGGCCAAACTTGCAGCTCTTCTGGAACTGCCAGATCAACTTCCAGTAGCCACCGCCCTGTTTGCTCATTGTTTTACGTGCGGCAAAGATATCGCAGCAGCATCTCGTATTTCGCGAGCCTTGGTAAAGCGAGGTTACGCGGTGATGCGTTTTGATTTCACCGGGCTTGGTAGCAGCGATGGTGACTTTGCCAATACCAATTTCTCCTCCAATGTTGGCGATCTGGTGCGTGCAGCGGACCACCTGCGTTCAGAAGACATGGCACCGTCCATTCTGATCGGACATAGCCTGGGTGGCACAGCGGTACTCAACGCTGCTCAGAGTATTCCTGAATGCAAAGGCGTGGTCACGATAGGCTCGCCAGCCGATGCACAACATGTCTCTCAACAATTTGCCTGCGATATAGAAACCATCGAAAAAGAGGGTGAGACAACAGTCAAATTGGCGGGCCGCGAATTCCTTATTCGAAAGCAATTTCTTGATGACCTCAAAACAACATCAACAGATCATCTAGCCAAGCTAAAAGCCGCCTTGCTCATCATGCATTCTCCAACTGATGCCACAGTTAGCATAAAGCACGCTGAACGTATTTACAAAGCAGCACATCACCCTAAGAGCTTTGTCAGCCTTGATAATGCAGATCATCTGCTATCGCGCGCAGCCGATTCCGAATACGTCGCTCAAGTTATCAGCGCATGGGCTATGCGAATTGCCAGCAGCACAGACGTAGCTGTTCGCCCCAAGGTAGCACCCGGTGAGGTTCTGGTGAGCGAGCGAGACCAGAAATTCATGCTGGACGTGTTTAGTGACACCCATCAATGGATGGCTGATGAGCCCACCCGTGTGGGCGGGAAAAATGCAGGCCCGGACCCCTACGAACACTTGTTGGCAGCCGTTGGCACATGTACATCCATGACGGTGCGCATGTACGCAGCACGAAAGCAATGGCCTCTGGAGAACGCTCAGGTAACGCTACGCCATTCGCGTGAGCACAATAGCGATTGCGAGGGTTGTGAAGACACTCCTGCAAAGCTTGATGTCATTGAACGCGACATTCACTTGGAAGGTGAGCTCAGCGATGAGCAACGCGCCAGGCTGATGGAGATTGCAGACAAGTGCCCTGTGCATCGCACGTTGACTGGGACGTTGGACATTCGTACCCAACAGGTCTGAACAACTAGCCGCACAGACGGACGGCATTAGCGCGTCCCTTAAAATCTACTCCAAAAAAAAAGACGATACTGATTAACACCAGCATCGTCTTTTTTTGTACCAATCGTTCGTTTATGCCAGACAAATAAACAAAAGCTACGGAGCCGTCGCCGCGTTCGTTGCCAGATTGTCCAACGCAGCTGCAATAGTCGCGAGTCGGTCATCCTGGTCGGTTATGCCATGCCGTGCGGCAATAAACCTGGGATCGTTATATGCAATAGACACCTGCCCTGCTTCATCTTCGAAAACCAGCATTTTCTGCGGAAGATCAATCGCTGTGGTTTGCGCGCTTTGCATCA
>JALZVU010000151.1 GCA_023301795.1 Granulosicoccus sp. | reverse complement strand
GCCATAAATGCTGCATTTGGATAGGGTCTGTCTTCAAATCCCAGTCTGCCTTTTTTGTCTGCTTCGCACACCAGCAAGTAATCCTTGAATCTGTCTGGTTTACGAATCACATCCAGCGCCTGAAGTGTCTTGACGAATGTGGTGGCTTTCAATTCGTCAGCACGGTGGCAGTGCGTGTGATAACGCGCTGTCATGATCGCAAGGTCGCGTGGCTTTTTGGGCACTCTCAAACGTGCACACAGTTCTTCGGTGATCTTCGCGCCTCTTTCTTCATGGCCGTGGTGCGCTGGCAGAATATCCACAGGCGTGGTGGCCTTGCCCAGATCGTGACAAACGGCTGCGAATCGAGGGCTTGGTTCATCAGTTAACAGGGCACATTGTTCAAGCACCATCATGGTGTGAATGTAGCTATCAATTTCTGGATGCCATTGAGCTTTTTGTGGAATACCGTGCAGTGCTGCAACTTCAGGCAGGATGACTTCCAGCGCCCCACACTCTAGGAGAGTGTCGAAAAAAGCTCGCGGCGTCTGTTCTGCCAGCGCACCTTCCATTTCCTGCCAGACGCGCTCAGCCACCAGATTGCTGACCTCGCCATTGTTCACCATGGAGTGCATCAACACCTTGGTCTCATCTGCCACTGTGAAACCAAGGTGTGCAAAACGGGCCATGAATCTTGCGACGCGCAACACACGAACGGGATCTTCAATGAACGCATCAGAAACATGTCTGAGTAGCCGATTCTCTAGATCACTTTTGCCGTTGTAGGGGTCGATAAGCTCGCCGGCGTCGGAGCTGGCCATGGCATTGATGGTTAGATCGCGACGGCTCAGATCCTCCTCAAGGGTCACCGTGGAGTCGGTGATAAAGTCGAAACCGTGATAGCCCGCACCTGTCTTTCGTTCGACTCTGGCCAGTGCATATTCTTCATGCGTTTTCGGATGCAGGAACACGGGGAAATCTTTGCCCACCGGCTTGTAGCCGGCATTCAGCATGGCTTTGGGGGTGCTGCCTACCACGACCCAGTCACAGTCAACAACGGTACGGCCGAGTAGTTTGTCGCGGACAGCCCCGCCCACCAGATAGGTATTCAATGTCGTTGCTCTGGTTCAGAATTCATATTCAACGATGGTACACTCTCGACCATGATTTCTCGAATTCGCGCAGTGCTATTCTTGGGTGTGTTTGTGCCTTTAACCGGCTGCAGCACTATTGGTTATTACTCTCAGGCTGTGGGGGGACATCTAAAACTGATGAATGCTCGTCAGCCCATAGCGGAGGTTATTGAAAGTCCAGATACCTCCCCTGAGTTGCGGGAAAAACTCCAGACCTTGGTAACGGCACGGCAGTTTGCATCAGAGGAGCTAGGCCTGCCTGATAACGACAGCTACAGCACATTTGTAGAAACAGGGCGAACGGCTGTTACCTGGAATGTTGTGGCAGCAGAAGAGTTCTCCGTGACCCCCAAAACCTGGTGTTTCCCAGTGGCAGGGTGTGTCAGCTACCGAGGTTATTTTGCCGAAGAGGATGCTAATGGATACGCTGCCGGACTTGTGGAACAGAATTACGATGTTGTCGTTGGCGGGGCATCGGCATACTCCACACTGGGATGGTTTGATGACCCTGTTCTGGACACCATGCTGCGCGGTAGCGATGTACGTTACGTAGGCACTCTGTTTCATGAGCTTGCTCATCAAGTGCTGTATGTGAAAGATGACAGCAACTTTAATGAAGCCTTTGCCTCGTTTGTCGAGCAGGTAGGTACCCGTAAATGGTTGGAGCAGCGTGGTGAGACTGAGCGTATTGAACAATACGATGCCTCGCTTGCGCGTGGTGCGGATTTTGTACAGCTGCTCAGAGGAACTCGTCGTGCACTTCAGGATACATTTGCTCAAGAAATTGACGAGCAAACCATGCGGGAGCAAAAGGCTGCTGTGTTCGATCAGATGCGCACTGACTATGAAGCGCTTAAGGTGGACTGGAGTGGATTCGCAGGTTATGACAACTGGTTCAAGCGTGACCTGAATAATGCAAGGTTGGTAGCGGTATCTACCTACCGCCGATTCGTACCCGCATTTTATGCAATGTATCTTGAAGCTGGAGAAGATCTCATGACATTCTATGAGGTTGCAAAGGTTACAGCTGATCTGCCTGCTAATGAGCGTAGCGAGCGGCTTAATGCGTACCTGGCTGCGTTGGATGCAACGTCGTCTTAAGGCTTGAGCGGCAATCTGGTCTTTAGAGGCACAGGCTATTTAGAGATCTAGAGGGCTGTTTGATTGCTGTGGGGTAATCTCATTGACAACATGCCCGTCCGTATTTCCGGTTTACTATAAAACCGTTGCGTGCATTACTTGGATGTTTAAATGCCGAAGAAATACAGACTGATCTTGCTCACCTATTGTTTCCTGCTTATGAACAATGCATTGGCGCAGTCGATTCAAAGCGAAGCTGACAAGCATCATGCAATTTTGCAGCAGCCCTCAGAAGGGGTGGTAATTGCGTACCATGCGGATAATCGTGCTGAATACGCCTCCTCAGGGAAGACTCGCGAAGGTGGATTGCTGCCTGATGAAAAAACGATTTTCGAGATTGGTTCGATCACCAAAGTGTTTACGGCCATTTTGCTTGCTGAGGCAGTAAGGGAGAATCGAGCTGGCTTTGATGATGCGGTATCAATGCATCTGAGCGACCTTGAATTCAAGAAAAACAGCCCCTTTCACTCCATAACACTGAGCGAGCTTGCCACTCACACATCGGGATTACCCAGACTGCCGGTGGATTTGTTTGACGGCGCTGACAAACAGAACCCCTATGCTCACTACGATGAGGAGCGACTGCAAAACAGTCTGTTAAATTTTCAGGCCAAAAAGCTGGATGCTGTGGGCGAGTACAGCTATTCCAACTATGGCTTCGGAATTTTAGGCTATGTGGTCACACAGATATACGGACAGTCATATCGTGATTTGCTGAAAGCCAAGATTCTAGATCCGTTGGGTATGACAAGTACTGATGTGCTTACGAGTTTTGCACAATTACCAGAATCTACGCGCAAACGAATGGCGTCACCCCACGTAGCTGGGAAATTGGTTAGTCATTGGGGGTTGAGTTCACTGGTGGGTGCGGGTGGCATGATCTCCACTGCGGAGGATCTGTTGCGTTTCGGCACTGCGCATTGGGACGCCGATGTTCCTGAAGGCTTGGCAACTTCGATGGCGGAAGTGGCAAAACCGCGAATGGAGGGTCAAGGCCTGGGTTGGGGGATTAATGCCACCGTTCTAGGTCACGATGGTGGCACAGGGGGTTTTCGCACTGACTTGCAAGTGGATCCAGAAAATCAGACGGTACGCGTCTTTCTAGCTAACAGTGCAGCAGTCTCTGATGAGATGGCAGTGGAGGGTGATTTTCAATCTATGGCAGGGTACTGGTCTGGTGAGCTGGTAAGCGGCAAGAAAAAATTGCGCCTGGTGTTCTACATCGATCCTAACGGGCAAGTGGCTCTCTACAGCATCGATCAGAGTAATCAGGCGGTACTGTCCGCTAAGTCCAGTGTGGTGGGCAATGAATTTTCTGCGGTGTTTCCGACAGTGCCGGGTACCTACGAGGGCACTGTGGAAGATCGTGAAATGCGAGGCAGCTGGAGTCAAGGGACCGGAGATCAGACAGTATACAAGCTGACAATGACGTTCTCTGAGCAAATGCCCAGCGGATTAAACGAAATTCTGGAAGACACCATGCAAGGTGATTTAGCCAGCATGCATGGCTACTGGTGGGCCTATATAGGCGGCGAAGATGGGTTGCTTGTGTACGCAAAGATCACAGGGTTCGGTGAGCTGGCTGTTATTGAATTGTATTCCCCCGATCAACACAACGAGGCGATCGCCGTTGACACTGCCAGCTTGAATGGCCGGAAATTCAAATTTCGCTCAGATGATGTCGATGGTAGGTTTAGTGGCAAAGTTTCAAAAGACGGTAAGCGTATCAAGGGGCTTTGGTGGCAGGGGTTTCCTAAATTTGTGACGTTGAATTTTAGTGACGATAAGCCTGCGCGGGAATGATGTTTGTATTAGTGGTTGGTTAAATTACTGACTGGGAGACTGAGTGACGAGTGGTCGGTTTCAGCTGGAAGTTGACCTACGGCAGAGTACTTTCGGAGGGGTATGTTTCAGTGTGACGTGTTGTTTTGCGTCAGAGTGACTGCTAAGTCTAGTGTTAGGCATGTCGATTTGTCACTTTCGAGGTTTGGCAGTTTCAATTCTGACTTCGATACAGCGACGGGTTTAAAACGAGATTGGTGGCGCGCTGAACAAGGCTTGACTGGGCGTATCCTAAAGGATACAATCTAGATTATGATTGAAATCCGCCAGACTGATCAGTATGCCCGCTGGTTCAAGAGGCTTAAAGACCCTCGAGCAAAGGCGAAGATTGATATCCGTATCCGAAGGCTTTCACTCGGTAACCCCGGCGATGCAGAGCCAATTGGGAAGGGGTTGTCTGAATTGCGAATAGACTACGGTCCCGGGTATCGAATCTATTTTATGAAACGGGGAGAGGAATTTGTCTTGCTTCTTGCTGGTGGTGATAAATCCAGCCAGCAGCGTGACATAAAACAAGCTCATGAGCTTGCTGAAAATATTTAGAGGTAATGCGATGAACAAAACACAAACTAGTGAGTGGAATCCAAGCGAGCATATTTCCTCAAGAGAGGAGATGGCGGCCTACTTGGAGGCTGCGCTCGAAGACGGTGACCCTGGAGTTATTGCAGCAACGCTCGGGGACATCGCACGATCTAAAGGTATGTCCCAGTTAGCACGAGACGCAGGTCTTGGTAGAGAAAGTTTGTATAAATCACTATCAGCGGATGGTAATCCTGAGCTAGCAACAATATTAAAAGTTGTAGGTGCTCTTGGTCTTCGCTTGCATGCAATTCCAAAAGATGACAACAAGGCTGCGTAGTAGGGGTAGCGCAGCAGGGCAACTCATGTCCATGCCTAACTGAGCCATGCAGCAAGCACTGGACAGTCAACCAGAACGCGGGCTCCGCCCACAACCTGTTCGTCTATCCAGTGTTCCTGATGGCAGATGTTAGACCTACTGATGGACTTTTAAGCAAGAGTCTGCGAGGGTAAGGGCTTAGTTTTCGTGTCCGGCGATAAGCTGACAAAATACTCTTTGTAAGTAATAAAATTATCATCATGAATGTATTGATTGTTTTTTGCCATCCTGAGCCCAGATCATTCAACAGTGCTTTAAAAGATAAAGCGATTGAAACTTTTGAAAAATCTGGTGCTGTAGTTGAGGTATCAGATTTATATGCGGAACAATTTGACCCTGTCGAGAAGGCAGAGCACTACACTTCTCGAGTAAATATAGAAGTATTTGAGCCGCTATCTGAACAACGGCATTCTTATAAGACAGATTCACTTCCAATTGACGTACAACGAGAAATAGATCGCTTAGAACGCTGCGATTTGGTTATATTTCAATTTCCTCTATGGTGGCATCAACAACCAGCAATTCTGAAGGGATGGTTAGACAGAGTGTTCATTGCTGGAGGTCTCTATACGAGCAAAAAGCGCTATGACAAAGGTTATTTTCTTGGAAAACGAGCAGTCTGTTCTGTGACATCAGGAGCACCGAATAACACGTTTACAGAAAATGGTAGAGCCGGTGGCGAAATTCAAGCTCTGCTGCACTCTATGAACTATTCATTAAACTACATGGGATTTACAGTGTTGCCACCGCGGCTAGTTGCAGAAGTTCAAGGAGCTGGTTTTACTTATAAAGAGCCGGAAGCGTTTGTCGCTGGTTTACATGAAAAACTAGAACATTGGGGACAATATCTTCAAAATATTGATTCAGTAGCTCCAATGAGGTTCCCGGGTTGGAATGATTGGGATGAATATGGTGTTGAAAAAAAGATATAGGATCAAGCTGGCCATTTCATACAAGGATTCGCAGTAGTATTTTATAGATTGTTGGTTACTAGCACTCCCGTCGCACTTAGCGGACGTTAAAATAGCGCCACAATTATCATCGACGCAGGTCTAACGGAGCCATGCAGCAAGCACTGGACCCTGCCACACAACCTGGTTAGCGCCAGAACGTGCGTCAGCGTCAAGTGTTCCTGATGCGCGATGTTAGTCGTCAGGGAAATATTTCTTCAAGCCCAAAAACAGGTCGTTGCGCAGTTGATTGTTCGAGCCAGAAGGTAGGGGCTACTTATTAGCTATAGTATCCTGATAAACTACAAAAAACATTTTTAGAAAAACAATGGAAACATCTATTGGGTGGGACCAATACAAAGCCCAAGCGTCTGTCGATATTTCTAATGATAATATGCTCATTTATCGTGGGCAAAGCAATTCGGATTGGAAACTCTCATCTTCCTTACATAGAACACCGTTAGTGGGTGGTCCCAGCGAACTTGAAACATATACAAATGTAGTCGTGCCTCAAGTTCTTGAGGGAGTAGAAGCATGGTCGGGACAAGCCTGGAACACAAAGACACCGGATGGTCTGGCCGAGGCCCTAGCATTCCTACAGCATAACGGCTTTCCTACACCACTGATTGATTGGTCGTGGTCACCATACATTGCAGCGTTTTTCGCTTATGAATCTGTTAATCATTTCCAGCCACAAAGTAAAAACGTAGCGATATACTCATTTGATCAGAAACATTGGTCGGAAGTATACGAGAGGCAAAGTGATTTTGCTGACCATCGACCGCATGTCTCCATGTTGCAAACGAGACTAGTAGGCAATCACAAGCTCGCGATGCAGCAGGGGCTTTTCACATGGACAAATCAAAAAGATGCAGAAGCACATATTCGCACCTGCGAAGTTAATGGTCTTGAATTCTTAAAAAAATACGTATTGCCTGTCCAAGAGCGACCACGTGTAATGCGAGAACTATCACTTATGGGCATATCTGCAGTGCAGCTAGCACCATCGGTAGAATCAGTATGCAAAAAGGCATTGGAAGATCTAATACATTTGCAGCCGGTGGGCAAAATATGCTGACGTCTAACGGAGCCATGCAGCAATCACCGGACCCTGCCACACACCCTGGCTACGCCAGAACGTGCGTTAGCCTTCAGTGTTCCTGATGGTAGATGTTAGATTTACTGGCCCTTTATTTTGCAAGCGCTTAGAATCGCATCGGTAAGATTGCACCACGCTAGCGATCCACTGGGTGCATATTTCCAAGCAACAAACCTCTAACTAGGGACCTATAGTGCAATCTAAAAACTGGGAACTTGAAGACGCACAGAAGATTGCTGATGAATTCCCCTATACATTCCACAAGCCTTCCGGAGATGTAGTTTCTAAGCTCCAGAAGGGCAATTTTGCTAAATGCATATTTCGATTCCAATCTGATGATCCTGAAGCCCCGAGAGCTGAGAGAATGTGGATTCTTATATCAGATATATCCAATAGCGTATTTACTGGGCGGTTAGACAATGACCCACAATATATCGACACCTTGAAGTACCAAGATCCAGTCACATTTAGCGAATGCCACATCATAAATACTGACTTAGACGATCCAATTCCATCCGTTACAGATAAATACATGAAAAAGTGTTTCGTAACCAATAACATTCTCCACGATGGAGAACCTGTCGGCTATCTGTATAGAGAAGAACCAGACGATGACGATGATAGTGGTTGGAGATTTACTACTGGCACTGAAACTGACGAGTACATGGAAAATGCCGCGAATACGTCTATAGTGTCGCTGGGCGCGGTTCTCAGGCAGGATGATAGCTGTGTAGCGCTACTTGATAGAAACTATGACGTTGCATTTATTAAGGATAAGAATGACGAATTTGTTGAGCTTCATGATTAGTATGTAAGACTGATTTATAGGCCTTTAAGTCCTACAAATTGCTAGACGAAATGCAGGTATCAGCGACGCAAATCTAACGCAGCCATGGAGCTGACAGCGGACAAGCAATCGGAACGCAGGCTCCGCTTACAACCCGCTCACTTTTCCACTGCGGTTCACGGCAAATGTTATACCTACTGACAAGCTTTCCGTAAATCTTCGAGAGGTTCTATTCGGATGGTAACCTTAATTCAAAGTTATGCCATTGATCGTTTAGGCTAAGATGGTATTTTCTTCAAGCAGTGCGCTGGCATTAGAAATGAAACTATGAAAAACGGGCTTCGCCACTCTCCAAAACTTCAACAGGGTGATTTGGTTCGCTTGGTGTCGCCAGCTAGCTATCCTCCAAAATCTGCCATTGTTGAAAACATGAAAGTGTTAGAGAGTTGGGGCCTTCGGTGCGATACAGGGCAACATGTCTTAGATCAATGCGGTTACATGGCAGGCTCTGATGCAGACCGCCTCGACGATCTCAATAGTGCATTTAGAGACTCAAAGGTTAGAGCAATTCTAACCACAGCAGGTGGTGCTGGTGCGTATCGAATAGCTGACGAAATTGATTTCGCAGCTGTTCGTTCTGATCCGAAGCCATTAATCGGTTTTAGCGATATTACAAACTTACACTTATCACTTCTAGAGCGCTGTCAGCTAGGTGGTATTCACGGATGCCTTTGGGGAAGCAAAGCAAGAAGCTCGATCAAACAGCTTTTGATGAGTACAGATTCAATAACTGTGAGAGCTAATACAATGGCTGTATCAGCGGGTGTCAGTTTTGCAGGTAGTGCGAAAGGTAGAATAATCGGTGGCAATCTTCGAATGGTTGCGAATGCTGTTGGTGTTCGTATGCCATCAATGCAAGGGGCTATCCTATTTCTTGAGCATAATCGAACTGGTGGGTTAGGGACAGTTGATCGTTTTCTTACACAGTTGATTCGCTCTGGTGCTCTTGATGGAATTGTTGGTGTAGTACTTGGCTCTTTTGAGTGCTTGCGAGATCACACCGATCGTGGGTGGAATATCATAGACGTTTTAAATGACCGTCTTGGGATGCTCAACGTTCCTGTGCTGGGGGGGATCTACGCCGGACATGATCTCACCGATGAAAATGGAGACACTGATCAATATGCGCTTCCTTTGGGATCGGTTGCCACTATTGATACCAAAGAAGGTACCTTAAGGATAGACCCCGTTGTGTGCTAAGAATACTGCCATGCGCCTCGCTATCAAGTTGAGTTTATACTGGGCGCCGAGTATTCGCTGAGGAGTCTCTATGTTCGCACTAAATCGTGTTAAGTGAGCAGCGGGGGGTCGTCAGTTGCTGCGTTATTAGCTTTAGACTGCCTAGTTATGCTCGACCTATTCTACTTTCGTTGTAGGCACGTTTTGGGCGGCAAAACGGCACTGTATTTATCAGCGATACAGGTCTAATGGTGGTATGCAGCAAGCGCGAATTCTGTATCACCCCCTCGCCACGCACAGAATGTGCAGTTCAATCAGATCGCATTTAGAATACGAAAAAAGCCTACTAGAATCACCCGTATGAAATACAAACTCATCATCTTCGACATGGACGGAACCTTGGTGCAAAGTGAAGACTGTGCATCGCAGGCCCTGATTGATGTCATTCCAGCGCTAGCGGATCGAAGCGTCTGCGAGGTAACAGCACGATACAAAGGTATGCGCCTGGCTGGAATATTCGATGACATAGAAAGACGCATGCCTGGTGCAGTTCCTGTGAGATGCCTTGATCTGTACCGTGAGCGGGAAGAAATCCTGTCGGCATCCATGATCACGCCCAGCCATGGTGTTGCCGTAATGCTTGAACAGATCGCAACGGCTAAATGCATTGCGTCGAATGCACCCGTTGAGAAGACAAAGAGGTCGCTGGAGACGTGTGGGCTTTCCCACTTCTTTCAGACTGGGATATTCAGTGCCTACGAAGTTAACGCCTGGAAGCCAGATCCTGCGTTATTTTTACATGCGGCAAAAGCATACGCAGCAGACCCAAAGAACTGCTTGGTTATTGAAGATAGTGAGGTGGGTCTAGAGGCTGCAAAAGCCGCAGGCATGGATTCGATTTTCTACGATCCCCATGAATATTCTGAACAGTCAAAAGGCCAGAATAGGGTAACGGCACTGACAGACATTCTCGAATTTATCTTATGATAGTGAGCCTGCGATTTTCTGGTGTGTTGGCGCGCCCGCTTTTTGTTTGGCAGTAGTACGCTGAGTAGCCATTACCACCGCACTTGGCTTGGCACAATTGAATAATGTTAAAGTTAAGGCAACTAGCTGGAACACTCAAAAATGCCGACCTCTGGTACTACCACAACCACCAAAACTTTCGACGCTACTGCCAAAGAGCAGCAGCTGCGTGACGAATCTGAGCAATGGGACACATCCACGCCTGAGGATGCCCTGGCCGATGACATTCCGCTTATCGATCTCAATGAGTACTTCTCCAGTGGCTCAGAGGATGCGCTGGACAAGATAGCTCAGCAGCTACGAGTAGCGTGTGAGGAAACCGGTTTTTTCTCAATCACGGGGCACCACATTGCCACTCAGGATTTGGAGGACACGTTCAGTCAGATACGGCAGTTCCACGCCATGCCTGTTGAGACAAAGAATCAAATATTGATGGACCGGCCAGATTGGCCAGTTGGTGGCATGGGATACCTGCCACTAAAAAACCGAAAACTGCCAGCGCGTCAAACGGGCAATGTTAATGAGGCATTCATCGTCAAGTGTGATGATCAACTGGGCATGGATGACAATCAATGGCCAGACACAAACGTCTTGCCAGAATTTCGCCAGCAGGTTGAGCTGTATGCGCACAAAATGGAGCAGTTGGGAAAGCGAATGTTGCCCATCTATGCCAGAGCGCTAGGTATGCCGGTAGATTTTTTCAATGAAGCTTTTGTCGATCCCTTGTTTCGACTGCGCATGACGCATTATCCTCCGGTTGAGGAAAATGCAGACAACGCCTTTGGTATTGCACCGCATGTGGATACATCGTTTTTCACCATACTCGCTCAAGACCAACCAGGGCTAACAGTGTTCAGTGAGCGTCGCAAAGTGTGGGTCAAGGCGCCAGTGGTACAGGACTCGTTCATCGTCAATACGGGTGAGCTACTAAAGCAATGGACAAACGACAGGTTCTTGAGCACGCGCCATTTTGCTAACAACAACACGGGCAATCAGTCGCGCTACTCCATTCCGTTTTTCTTCAACGCTAACCCACACTATGTGATGAGCTGCATAGCGAGCTGTTGCGATGACAACAACCCGCCTAAGTACCCGCCAATATCCTATGCCCAAAGCCAAGGTGTGGTTCAAGGAGAGTAGGGGGCGTATCAGCCTTGTGTGGGTTGCTTGATAAAGCTCCCATCATTAAGGTCTTTCATTGCCTGCTGAATCTCTTGTTGCGTATTCATCACAATGGGTCCGTGCCAGGCAACTGGTTCACGAATAGCTTTTCCAGACATCAATAAAAACCGTACGCCTTCATCGCGTGTCTGAACAACGATCTCATCGCCGGTATCGAACATGACCAATGTTCGATTGCCGGAGCGGTCACGCAGGAAAATTTCTTCGCCGTTAAGCTCTTTTTCTACCTTAATGCCAATAGGATTCGAGGCATCACGAAATGAAGCTGACCCTTCGAACACATAGGCAAAGGCATTCCGATAAGCATCGATAGGAATAACCTTGCGTGTGTTGGCAGGTACTGAGATATCAAGAAATTGTGGGTCGGCAGCAACACCATCCACTGGTCCTCGTTTACCGCGCCAGTCACCGACAATAACGCGAACAATCACACCATCATCATCCTGTAGTTCTGTTATCTCTTTGCCTGCAATATCCTGATAGCGTGGTGAGCTCATCTTTAAAGAGGCAGGCAAATTCGCCCACAGCTGAAACCCGTGCATGCGTCCGGCACTATCACCCTTGGGCATTTCCTGATGCAAGATGCCGCTACCGGCAGTCATCCATTGCACACTGCCGGGTCCAAGCAAGCCGGTGTTGCCAAGGCTATCGGCATGCTCCACGGAGCCTGCAAGCACATAGGTAATAGTTTCAATGCCGCGATGCGGGTGCCATGGGAAGCCTGCTGAATACTGTGCGGGATCATCGTTCCTGAAATCATCCATCATCAGAAACGGATCGGTTTGGGAGGTATCGCCAAAGCCAAATACGCGATGTAGATGCACACCAGCGCCTTCCATGGTTGGCTGTGCCTGGGACTCTGACTTGATGGGGCGAATGGACATGGTGTGGCGCTCCGAGGGATCTTTGATAGCGCCTAAGGATACAGGTATCCGCAAAAACGACGCATTTTGTGAGCATCAACAATAAAAAACGCTCCTGCGGGAGCGTTGTTTTCAGTCAGCAATACTCCTAGTCTTGCTTAGAGCTTTATATGTATCGACTTGCCACGCAGTAGTTTTACTCTACTAATCAGCACCACGCTCAGCCCATCCGGCAAATATTCGTTCCAGCGCCACCACAACGTAGTAAAGCAAAATTCCCATTAACGCCAATACAATCAGCACCGCAAACATCAGCGGATAATCTGAACTGATTTTGGCGCTATCAAACAGATGGCCAAGCCCGCGCCCGTGGGGCTCAATGATTTCGACAAGGTTGGTGCCAATAAACGCAAGCGTAACTGAAACTTTTAGCGCACCAAAAAACTCAGGCAATGTTTTAGGCAAAGCAATTTTGCGGAAAATCATTAATTTGGATGCGCCCAGTGCTCGCAGAATATCGCGATACTCAGGTTCCAGGGTGCTCAGGCCAATAGATACCGACACGGCAATCGGGAAAAAAGAAATCATGAATGCCAGCAGTATGGTGTTGAGATCATGTTGGCCGACAAACATCAGCGCCATGATGGGCACCACTGTGGCTTTTGGAATCGCGTTAAAACCTACTAGCAAGGGATACAGAGCATCACGCGCTGTCCGTGACACACCCATTAGAACGCCCAGCGCTGTACCAAGCACAACTGCTAATAACAGACCGGCTACGGTCCGCCAGAGTGTTTGCCATCCATAGGTGAAAAACAGGGTGTCGTACTTGACATAAGCGGGCCACAGATCAGATGGCGAAGCCATTTTGTAGTTGGGCCATTGATTGACCCACACCAGAAGCTCCCAGAAAACCAGAAAGACAACGATGGCAAATATCGGCACCAGTACCTTGCGCATGATCATGAGTGTGAAGCGGGTGTCCGGCCTTGGGCTAGCTGAATCTGTTGTCGTAGTATGGCAAGCATCTCAACGGCCTCTGTGGTGTACAGATCATCCAAAGTACGCTCGTGGCTACTGGTCGGCACCGATAGTGTGTACTGAGCTCGTGCTGGTCTGTCAGAGAGCACAACAACCTCGTCAGCCAGAAAGACACTTTCACGTAGATCGTGCGTGATGAGCAAGGCTGTGAAAGGCTCGGTGGCGCGTAAGGCGTGCATGGTCTGCCACAGATCTTCGCGTGTGAATGCGTCCAGTGCACCGAACGGTTCATCAAGGATGATAACGTCAGGCTTGTGAATAAGAGCGCGACACAAGGATGCGCGTTGGCGCATCCCGCCTGAGAGCTCAGAGGGTTTTTTGTCTTCGAATCCCTCAAGGCCTACCAGTGATAATAGTGAGCGCGCTCGCTCTTCGTGTTCAGCAGCCGGCACGCGCTCCGGCACGATCTCCAGTGGCAACATAACGTTGCGAAGAATGGAGCGCCATTCAAGTAGTACCGGATTCTGAAAGGCCATGCCCACGGAAGCTCTAGGGCCTTTTACAAGCTCACCATGCAACCAGACCTCGCCGCTGTCTGGTTTAAGCAGGCCGGCCACCAGTCTTGTCAGCGTCGATTTGCCACAACCTGAAGGGCCCACTACAGCGGTAAACTGACCTTCAGCAATAGACAGGTCAAGCTTGTCTAGCACTTGCAGTGGACCGCTGTCCGTTTGAAACGTGTGGCTCACCGCACGAATATCTATAAGCGCATTTTCCATGCGTTGTGTGCTTGAGTCGGTATGTGTTGCACTTGCGCCAGATGACGCTGCACCGGATGTTATCGGTGCAGCGTGGTCGTTATCGATTTTGCGCACAAACTACTCGATGGTGAAGTTGTTTTCAGGCAAGTAGCTACTGTCAAAGTACAGAGCAATATCGGGTGCTTTCTGAAAGTCGATGTTCTGCTGGAGTTGCTCGATGGCGTTCTCCATACGTGCCATATCAATTCCGCCCATACCATTAGCCAAGGTGTACTCGGTACGGATGTTGTTATCAATAGCCAATTGTAAACGCCTTTGTTCCAGCTCTACATCGGCTGCCGGGTTACGAGCCGCTACCATCTTAGCGCCCGCAGCGGGGTCGGCAAACACGTCGTTCCAACCGGCCGCAACGCCTGCAAGAAAGCCCTTGACCAGCTCTGGGTTGGCACTCGCATAATCGGTGTTAACGATGATGGCGTTTCCGTAGAGTTCCAGTCCATGATCTGCCATGAGAATGGTGGAAATATCGTCTTCAGGGACACCCAGCCGTAACAGATTCAGGAACGAGGAGAACGAAAATCCGGTTACCGCATCTACCTTGCCTTCAGCAAGCATTGGCTCGCGAGTAGGGAAGCCCACAGGCTCAACAGTGATGGCACCCATGTCAAGTCCGGCAGCAGAGGCAAAGGCTGGAAACTGTGCCCAGGCGCCATCAGGTGGTGGTGCTCCCAGAGTTTTGCCCTGCAGGTCTTTAGGTTCGTTGATACCTTGAGATTTGCGACCAATTACCGCGAACGGTGGTTTGTCATAGATCATCATGATCGCCGTTACCGGTGCGCCGGGGTTCTGGTCAAGAAACTGAGCCAGTGAATTGATATCGGCAAAGCCAAAAGGGAAAGCACCGGTGGCCACTTTAGGGATAGCAGCCAATGAGCCCTGTCCGGGCGAGATCTCTACATCCAGGCCTTCATTGTCGAAGTGTCCATTATCGATACCTGCGAAGAAGCCGGCAGCGGGGCCTTCGAATTTCCAGTCAAGGGCGAACTGAACCTTGGTGTCAGCGATAACGCTAGAGGCGCTCGCCAGCAGTAAACCTGCTGCAGCACCTAGCAGTGCCAGATGTTTGATGCTCTGACGTTTGCTGCAACTAATAGCTGCAGATTGTCTATTTCCCTGGTCCAAAAATAGTTCCCTTTTCATAATAATCTGAAGTTGTTTCAATAGACACGGACGCTACCGTTACATGCATTGAAGCGTCTATCAGATTATTTTGTGCACGACTATCTGGTCAGGTTTGTGATGCTAGTGGAAACTAGACACTCAAGAGCGCTGCCGCTATTCCCTGCGCAGCGTCTTGGTAATGAATTTGTGATGCTGGTGTATCTACTAGCGTCTAGCAGCAGTACGTCGCTTTTGAAGACGTCCAGCCCAGTCTGCTTCACCCAGGTAGCGTGGCACCACAGCATCCAGCGATGTGGTTTGTCGAGTGCAACCGTCTGAGCATACGCTTGGGGTTTGCAATGACAGGTAGTTGTCTCGTGAAAATGGCTTGCCCGGAACAAACTCCATAACGCGTGCCTGCATTCTGGAGGCCCAGTCGGGCAGGCCAATGACTTTGCGAGTCATGCCGGCGACAACGGCTGTGTATTCCACCAGCTCTTTCAGGGTGTAGTCCTTGGGGCCGCACAGTTCAATGGTTGCGCCATTGGCGCTAGAGTCGCTGATAGAACCGATCATCACGTCACGGACATCACCAACGAACACCGGCGACATTTTTGCTTCGGGCACGGCCAATGGAAAAACAGGCAGCATGCGCAGCAAGCTGGCGAATCGATTGAAGAAAGCGTCGTGCTCACCAAAAATGATGGACGGCTGAAAGATTGTCCAGTTCAGATCGGGCGATGCGCCTTTCACCATATCCTCAGCCATGCCTTTGGTTCGCAGATACTCGCTGGAACCTTTTTCAGTATCAGCGTTGAGTGCACTCATGTGCAGGTAGCGGGGAATAGCGTTGAGCTTGCAGGCTTCAAGTACTTTTTCAGTAAGGCCCAGGTGTGCATTGCGAAAGCTGCTCTCATCCTTGTTGCCACCTTCGTTCAGGATGCCAACGAGATTAATGACCACATCAGAGCCTGCTAATGCCTTGTTGAGTGCATCAGCGTCGTGAACATTGACCTCCTTGATCGTGACATTGACCAGGGTTCTCAATCTGCGCACGCGGCTTGCTCGGCGAGTCAGAAGAACAACCTCGTCAAAGTCTTCTGCCAGGCGGTAGGTTAGCTGGGAACCGACAAATCCGGAACCGCCCAGCAAGGTAACGCGACGAGTAGACATAGTGAGTGGATGCTCCAGATGAATGTTGTAAGGTAGGCAGGCCGAAATGGCGCTAGCTGGCGGTATTATAGGAAATCGGCCGCCGCCAGCAAACCTTGTGGATGGTTTTGAGGTTACAGCATAAGGCTGGTTATCGTGCGCATGGCTACTGTGATGATTTTTCTTATACCCCAGCAAATATTTTTGAATGGCTTATCCCTCTGCCTATCGCCATAGTAACTGCTCGGACTGAATTTTTCGTATGGTCGGCAGATAGTTCTCTTGTCGTATTTTTGTCCGTGGTCGAGTCCGCCAGGAAACCCGTTACTCTATGTCAGCACTGCCAGAATTCGAAAATCATGACCAGCAAACGGTCAAAACTACCACTTGCTACATGTGCGCCTGTCGCTGTGGCATAAAAGTGACGCTGGAAGGCAACGAAATACGCTTCATTCAGGGTAACCCCAAGCATCCGGTTAATAAAGGTGTGCTCTGCGCGAAAGGTAACGCGGGCATCATGAAGCAGAAGTCTCCGGCCAAGCTAACCCAGCCGCTGGTGCGAAAGCCCGGAACCGAGCGTGGGGCAGGCGAATTTGAGCCCATTTCGTGGGACAAGGCGCTGGAGTTACTTACCGAGCGCCTGCGCCGAATTCGTGAAACAGACCCCAAGCGTCTGGCTTTTTTCACGGGTCGTGACCAGATGCAGGCTCTGACAGGTTTCTGGGCATCGCAGTTTGGCACCATAAACTGGGCCGCTCACGGTGGTTTCTGTTCGGTGAACATGGCCGCTGGCGGCCTTTACATGACTGGCCAGTCGTTCTGGGAGTTTGGTGATCCGGATTGGGACCACGCCAAGTATTTTATGCTGTGGGGTGTTGCTGAAGATCACGCATCAAACCCGATAAAGATTGGTCTGGAAAAACTCAAGCGTCGCGGTGCCAAGTTTGTTGCCATCAATCCGGTGCGTACTGGTTATCAGGCCATTGCCGATGAATGGATTGGCATCCGTCCGGGCACTGATGGATTGCTGGCATTGTCGTTTGCCCATGTGTTGCTTAAGAACGAGCAGTTCGATTGGGATTTCCTGACTCGCTACACCAATTCAACACAACTGGTCATCAATGCACCAGGTACGTCTAAAGATGGCTTGTTGCTGCGTGATGAGGAAGGTGAGCTACTGATCTGGGATCAGGCCACTGATAGCACAGCCAGCTGGAACGATTCAGCCCACAACGATGACATTGAAGCAGCGTTATTTGGGGATTTTGAGGTAGACGGGGTCAACGTTAAAACCGTGATGACGCTGTTGGCTGAGAAATACCTGAGTGACGAGTACGCACCAGAGGCGGTTGCCGGTACCGTCGGTATTGATGCTGCAACAATCGAACGCCTGGCGCTGGAAATGGCGCATGTGGCGTTCAAGGAAACCATCACTATCGATACGCCATGGACAGACTGGACGGGGCGTAAGCACGATAAATTTATTGGTCGGCCCGTGGCCATGCACGCCATGCGCGGCATCTCTGCCCATTCCAACGGGTTTCAGACGTGCCGTTCAATTCATTTGCTGCAAATAATGCTGGGTGCTGTGGACTGCCCCGGATCGCACCTGGCCAAGCCGCCGTTTCCCAAACATATAGCGCCGCCAATAAAGCCTGCGAAGGCGATGGCACCGAACACCCCGCTGGCGTCTCCTCCGTTGGGTTTTCCCATGGGGCCTGAGGATCTGGTGGTAGATGACAATGGTGAGCCACTGCGTATCGACAAAGCCTACTCGTGGGAGGCGCCGATTGCTGCTCACGGCATGATGCACATGGTTATCAACAATGCGGTTAAGGGTGACCCTTATCCTATTGACACGCTAATTCTGTTCATGGCTAACATGGCATGGAATTCCAGCATGAACACTGCTGAAATTCAGGACATGCTGCGCGAGAAAGATGAGCATGGCGACTACAAGTTGCCGTTCATTGTCACCAGCGATGCGTTTCACTCTGAAATGGTTAACTTCTCGGATCTTGTTTTACCTGACACTACTTTTCTCGAGCGTTTCGACACCATCTCCATGCTCGACAGGCCTATCTCTGAGCCACACGCAGCCTGTGATTCCATCCGTCAGCCAGTGATTGAAATAGACCGTGATGTTCGTGCCTGGCAGGAGGTGCTGGTGGACATCGGGTCACGCCTTAAATTTCCAGCGCTGACCAAGCCTGATGGTTCCGCTAAATTCAGCGATTACAAAGACTTCATCACGAACTTTGAGAAGGCTCCGGGTATTGGTTTTCTCGCTGGCTGGCGTGGTGAGAACGGTGATGAGCACATGGTGGGTGCGCCCAATCAGGATCAGTGGCAAGCCTACATGGATAACGATTGCTTTTTCGAACACAAGTTACCGCCTGAACAACACTACTATCGCTTTGCCAACAAGGATTATCTGGAATGGGCCAAGAGTGTTGGCTTTAATGGGCACAGCGGCCCCATTGTCATGGAGCTGTATTCCGAGGTGTTGCAGAAGTTTCGTCTGGCGGGTCAAGGGCTGTATGACGGGCCTCTACCAACCCATGACGAAGACAAGGAGCGTCTGGTGAAGTATTTTGATCCGTTGCCAGACTGGTATGTGCCGTTGGAAGAACAGCGCGTTGATAACGACAAATACGGTTTTCACGCGATTAATCAGCGGCCCATGTTCATGTATCACTCCTGGGATTCCCAGAACGCATGGCTACGTCAAATCATGGCGCAAAACTATCTGTACATGAACCGTGAGCGTGGTGAGCAGATGGGCATTCCTGATCTCTCGTGGGTATGGGTAGAGAGCCATCATGGCAAGATCCGCTGCCAGCTGAAACTAATGGAAGGCTGCAACCCTGACACCGTTTGGACATGGAATGCCATTGGTAAGCAAAGCGGGGCCTGGGGTCTTTCGAAAGATGCTCCCGAGTCGCAGAAGGGCTTTCTGGTCAATCACCTGATATCTGAATTGCTACCCCCCAAAGAAGGCGAGCGCGGATTAACTAATTCTGATCCGGTAACAGGTCAGGCGGCGTGGTACGACTTGAAAGTGAATGTCTATCTGGCGGCGCCGGGCGAGACAGGCACCTACCCAGAGTTCGATACCATCAAGCGATTGCCTGGTATGAAAGCGTCGGCTGAAACGCTGACGTACCACACTCATACCCCCATAAATCTGGAACGATCTATGGAGGACGCACTAAAGCGCGGACACCTTAACAGCGGAGACAAGCGATGAAGCTCGGTCTGGTCATTGATCTTGATACTTGCGTGGGTTGTCACGCGTGCGCCGTTGCCTGTAAGCAGTGGAATACGTCGGGTACTACTGGCCCGTTAACCGATTACGACCCCTACGGCGAGCAGCCAAGTGGTGTCTGGTTCAATCGCATTCGCCACTATGAAGTAGACGAATATCCGAACAACAAGACTGTAAACGCGCCTATGTCATGCATGCATTGTGATGATGCAGCGTGCGTTACAGTTTGCCCCACGGGTGCGTCGTACAAGCGCGAAGAGGACGGCATTGTGCTGGTAGATCAAAGCAAATGCATGGGCTGTAATCTATGTGCATGGGCTTGTCCGTACGGTGCTCGTGAGCTGGACGAAGATCAGGGCGTGATGAAGAAATGCACGCTGTGTGTTGATCGTATCTATGACGAGAACTTGCCCAAGGAAGAACGGAAGCCGGTTTGTGTCATGACGTGTCCAACGAGCGCGCGGTTTTTTGGAGACTTTGACGACCCCAACTCACAAGTGAGCACGTTGGTGCGTGAGCGCAGCGGCTATTCAATGATGCCTGAAGTTGGTTATAACCCTGTCAACAAATACCTGCCACCTCGCCAGCGTCCGCCAGCACCGACTGTTGAAAAGAAAGAAGGTGGCTCTAGTGCATCACTCATTGGAAAATGGATGAAGCGCCAGAAAGATGCGTTCAATGATCTTGGCAAGGGGGCGCGCTAATGCACCCGGCTATTTCTGTCATCTTTTTTACGGTGACTGCAGGTGCCGGATACGGTCTGCTGTTTATTCTGGCTTTTGCGAATCTGGCTAATCTTTCTGGTTCTATCAGCCCTGATCAAATTACCTCAATGGGCATCGTGGGGCTTGTGCTTGTCACTGCTGGCCTCATTTCATCCACGTTTCATCTGGCCAATCCCAAAAACGCATGGCGCTCGTTTACGCGCTTTAAAACATCATGGCTATCACGTGAGGCGGTGTTTGCCGTGTTGTTCTATCCGGTAAGTATTATCTGGCTTGCGTTTGAATTTTTTACCGGTAACTCAACAACTACTGCTTTTTTCGCTGTTCTCATGGCGGTGATGGCGCTTGTCATTCTGGTATGCACGGCTATGATTTATGCTTCGTTGAAAACCATTCGCCAATGGCATACGCCGCTCACGCCGGTTAACTATGTGCTCCTGGGTTTGCTTGTGGGTGCGCTTATTCTGGCTGTGATGTTTGCTCAGCAAGGATTGGATGTGGGTCGTTTGCTAGGGCTGGCGTCGGTGATTCTTGTGGTGGCAGCACTCGTTAAAATTGTTTATTACTATTGGATAGGACAACCCGCTGGGCCCAGTATCAATACGGCATTAGGGTTTACCAGAGCAACGGTGAAGCTGCTTGATGTGGGCCATGCCAGCGATACATTTCATACCAAGGAATTCGGGTTTCAGGTAGCCAGAGCAAAGTTGATCTGGCTTCGATTTATCAGTATTGGGCTGGCCTTTGTGTTGCCTATAGTGCTAGTGACAGGCCTTTTGGGAAATGTTGGTTTGGGTACTCTGGTGCTGGCGGCAATAAGTGCCTATGCAGGTGTATTTGTTGAGCGATGGTTGTTTTTTGCCGAAGCCCGCCACGTGGTTAATCTGTATCACGGTGCGCGGCGCACGTAGGCGTTTGGGCATCTAATGTCTGAGTTGTGCATCCATCAGCGCGGCTCGTTCTGGGTAGGCGAATTTCGCGCTATGGCCAGTCCCTGCGAAGTGCACGTAGAGCATCCATCCAGAGAGATGGCAACCGGGCTGGTTAAGCTTGCACTGAAGGAGGCCATGCGTATTGAGCAGGCCTTGAGCCGTTATAAAAACGATAACCTTGTGTGGCGGATCAATAATAGCGGTGGGCGTTCAGTGCGCGTTGATGCTGAGATGGCGCGCATGCTCGACTTTGCGCAAACCTGTTTTGATATGTCGGAGGGGCTGTTCGATATTACATCGGGTGTGCTGCGCACACTCTGGAATTTCGATGGTTCTGACCAGATACCAGAACCGGTAGATGTTGATGCGCTTCTGCCACACATAGGGTGGCAAAAGGTACGTTGGAACAATCCTGACTTTACTCTGCCTGATGGCATGCAGATTGATCTGGGCGGTATTGGTAAAGAGTATGCGGTGGACCGGTGTGCAGCACTTGTTAGTTCTGCCGCCACTTCGATACCGTGTCTGATAAATTTTGGTGGTGATCTACATGCCACCCGAGCACCCAACTCTCAGCCGGCATGGCGTGTTGGTATTGAAGCGGCTGTTGATACCGCAGATAAAGGCGCTAGACAACAGCCCTCCTTGCAATTACAACGCGGGGCTTTGACAACCAGTGGCGACGCTCAGCGCTATTTGCTCAAAGACGGTGTCCGCTTTGGCCATGTGCTTAATCCGCATACCGGCTGGCCTGCGCTCAATGCGCCAGCGTCAATCACTGTGGCAGGTGATTCTTGCTTGCAAGCCGGTATTTTATCCACGCTTGCCATTTTAAAAGGTGCCGATGCCGAACAGTTTCTCGATGAGCAAGATGTCGTGTACTGGTGTCAGCGTTGAAGCTTGTACTTTGGGTGGCTATGGTCGTGGCGAAGGCTTGGTGAGCTTTTGTTCAGAGGTTTGATGTAGAAGAGCTGCTGGTGTAGTCTGCTGAGCGTGATTGTTCCAATATCTACCCCGTGGTTCTACCGGAACCGGATACACAAACTTAACGACACACCCTATGAATAACACCATTGAACTACTGCTTTCGCATCGCTCTATTCGTAAATTTACCGATGAACCCGTTGAACAGTCCGTGGTTGATACGTTAGTAAAATGCGGCCAGGCGGCTGCCACCTCTAGTAACGTACAGGCAGTTACCGCTATTCAGGTTCACGACACTGCCAAGCGGGAAAAGTTGGCGGCGCTGGCAGGCGGGCAACCTTACGTAGCCTCTGCTGGTGCGTTTCTGGTGTACTGCGCTGATCTGAATCGGCCACGAATAGCCTGCGAGAAAGAGGCAGGAGAGTTTTCTCCGGGAATGACAGAGCATTTCATTATTGCCACAGTTGACGTCGCACTGGCTGCCCAGAACACCGTTGTAGCCGCGGAGTCACTCGGTTTGGGTATTTGTTACATCGGCGGTTTGCGTAACAATCCTGCTGAAGTCAGCGAACTCCTGGGCTTACCTGATCACGTGTATCCAGTGTTCGGTTTGTGTCTGGGTCACCCGGCGCAGGATCCGCAAGTAAAGCCACGTATGCCGCTAGAGGCTGTACTGATGCACGATCAGTATGACACTGAGCAGTTCAACGGTCCGATGGCAGAGTACGACGAGACTGTGCGTGAGTACTACAAGAGCCGTACCAGCGGTAAGAAGGACAGCTCATGGAGTCAGGAGATGAAGGCACTTGTTGGCAAAGAATCACGGCCGCACATGAAAGGCTTTTTGAATAAGCGGCAATTGATGGTCAAATAGTGTCTTGGATGAGATCGCGCCAGTCGCGGCCCCTTTAAGAAGCCTCGGCGTAGTGCTTCAAGCCTTCCATGGTGCCGCGTATTCCCTTGCGAATCTTCCCACCGATGATTCTGGAGAATACGGGTGCCAGAGCGCCTGTGAAAATCACTCGATGAGTGGCTACAGTGCCGTCGCTAACGACATTGAGCTCGTGCTCGAAACGCAGGATACAAAACGGCAGCTTTGACTCCACAGTGAAGGATGTGGGTTCATTGACTTCCACCATGACGGTGGCGGTCTTGGGCGCGCCCACAGGCTTTAACCAGCCGGTGGTGCCTGCAGTAAATTCACCTTCCATGCCGACAGCTTCAATATCCGGGTCCCACTGAGCCCAGCTATTGACGTCCTTGTAGATGGCAAAAATATGTTCCGGGCTACGCTCGATGGTAATGCTGTCTTCGATACTCATGGCTAATGTGCTCTACGAATAGTAAATTAGTAGTCTAACCACTCTACTTTATATAATTTACGGAGGCGCGATGATTGTCAGGAATCTGGATGAGCTTAAATCTTCTGGACGGTATGCCGAGAAGGAAGGGGTCTGGACAAGTGCCCGTTACTTGTTGAAGGATGACGGCGTCGGCTTCACGCTAACCCAGACAACGCTTGCGGCTGGGCAAGAGCTGGAAATGGAATACAAAAACCACATTGAGGCTAATCTGGTGATAGAAGGGGAGGCCATTGTTCGTGATATTGCCACCGGCAAGGAGTTTCGGCTGATGCCTGGCTCCATGTACACATTGGACAAGCACGACAGGCACCACATGCGGGCGGTCACTGATCTGCGTCTAGTCTGTGTATTTACGCCGGCGCTCACTGGTCAGGAGACCCACGATGCTGAGGGGTCCTACCCATTACTGTGAGCCAGGCAATTCGTGGGACTGACGCTTCTTAAAGCAATACATCCGATTCCAAATCGACATGCGTATACTCAGATATTGCCATCGCGAACTAATCTCCCTCAAGCATGTCTTCACAACTGTCAGTTAACTTAAATGCTGTAGCCGGGCTGCGTAATCGACGTGATCTGCCTTGGCCCAGTGTCACAGGCTTTGCCCGTATTGCCCTGAGCAATGGTGCCCAAGGGATAACGGTACATCCACGCCCGGATCAGCGACACACGCGCTTTACGGATGTGGCAGAACTGCGTGCATTGATTGACACTGAATTTCCAAACTGTGAATTTAATGTTGAGGGCTATCCAACAGAGGATTTTCTCAAGCTTGTGGAAGAGAACAAGCCGGAGCAAGTTACCCTGGTGCCGGATGATCCAGCGCAGGCCACATCGGATCATGGTTGGGATTTTCGTCAACATCACAATATGCTGACGCCGATTATTGAACGATTGAAGTCAGGTGGTATGCGTGTATCGGTATTTGCTGATGCGGACGTTGAACAAGTACCGTGGGCTCGTGATACCGGTTGTGATCGTATCGAGTTGTATACCGGTCCTTACGGTGCCACGTATGCTGATGATGCTGCGATGCAGCGCGAGCTTGAGTTGTTAGGCGCCACAGCCGATGCCGCGTTGGCTATGGGAATGGGAGTGAATGCAGGACATGACCTGACGGTGGCCAATCTACCGCCAGTGGTAGCACGAATACCCAGCCTTGCTGAAGTGTCGATTGGACATGGGCTTACGGCTGATGCGCTGGAGTATGGCATGGCGATGTCGGTGCAACGTTTTCTCAAAGCCTGTCAGTAGTGGCAGGGTTGTAGTATTGCCAGATTTGTCGATAAAACAGCATTCATAGCTATGCTGACACACGCACTATCTCACCTTAATGGAGCGAGTATGTTCAAGAAAAAAATTACCGCCGCTGTGCTTGCAGTTAGTGTCTCATTGCTGGCAAGTGTGTCCGCCGTTGTTGCTGCTGCAGAGCGCTACACGCTCGACCCGGCGCACACCACCGTGGCTTTTATGATCGATCACATTGGCTTTGCCAAGACACTGGGCTGGTTTACTGACGTGTCCGGCTCATTCAGCTTTGATGAACAAACCAATACGGTCAGTGATATGACGATTGATGTGGCTACAGCAAGCGTCAATACCGCAAATGATGCACGTGACAAACACGTGAAGAGCAAGGATTTTCTGAGTGTCAAAAAGCACCCCCAGATGACGTTTACTGCACAATCCGCAACCATCGACGATACCGGCGCGGGCGAAATTACCGGTGAGCTTAGCCTGCTAGGCACCACCCAGCCATTGGTGCTGAGCGTGCAATTGAACAAGGCCGACAAATACCCGTTTGGGCACAAGCGCTTTACATTGGGTGTTTCAGCTTCGGCCGAGCTGGATAGAAGCGAATACGGTATGACCTACGGTGTGGCCAATGCGCTTGTGGGTGATGCTGTTCAGCTCATTATTGAAACCGAAGCAATACAAGACAAATAATCTGAGTCTAGCCTGCTGTTCGTCGGCCATGCCGCGCCATCACGCTTTGGCGGGTTTGCTAAAACGCTTCCCGCCCAGACTCACCCGATTTCTCAGAGTCAGCGCGGCCATTGCCATTCTCGTGGGGGTTGCGTGGTTCATTGATATGGGCAAGGCTTTGGAGCAGCTCAAGCAAACTGACTGGCGCTGGCTGTTGCCAGCGTTTGTCGTTGTGCAGGTTCAAGTTATCCTGTCGGCGATTCGCTGGAAGGTGACGGCCAACCGGCTGGGTCAGCATCTGAGCACCAGCAGAGCGATTGTTGAATATTATCTGGCCACCTTTGCCAATCTCAGCTTGCCTGGTGGGGTAACCGGGGACGCTGCCAGGGTGTATCGGAACCGTGAGACAAAAACGCTCAGTGTGGCGGTACACGCAGTGGTGTTAGAGCGATTAGCCGGCCAGCTTGCGTTGTTAGTGATCGCCATTGTCGGGTGGCTGATGTGGCCCATATTCATGCGCTCAGGTGTTCCTGAGTTCGGCATGCGCGTATTGAGTGTCACTATGGGTTTAGTGGTATTGGCAGCTTTTTCTATCTACGTTATCATCCGTTTTGCACCTGACTGGATTACCCGCACGGTTCTGGATTTTGGCCCTGCGTTTCATGTGGCGTGGTGGTCAGACAGGCAGTGGCTTGTTCAAGGTACGCTCAGCTTGGCCATAGTCATCAGCTACATGCTGGTGTTTCTGTTCAGCTCCTATGCTGTGCAAGCTCCGTTGAGTCTGTCAGCGGTGGTAACTCTAGTGCCGTTGGTGCTGCTCAGTATGCTTATTCCACTCTCGATAGGTGGCTGGGGCATCCGAGAGGCATCGGCCGCCATTCTGTGGCCAATTGCAGGCTTGAGCTCAGAGGCAGGAATTGCCACCAGCGTTATCTATGCACTGGTGTCGTTGTTGGGATGTTTGCCGGGTCTTGTGTTTCTTGTGTTCAAGCCTCGGGCTTAGTAATGGCTGCTGGTTCATTTACTGAAGATTGGCGTAGCAGCCACCAGACATCAACGGCAAAAGAAAAGCTAAGCGATAGCAATGCAAGCGTGCCGACTACAACAGCCTGGTCGGCGGAAAGCCAGGGGCAGAGCATTAGACACAATGCTCCCACCTGTATGACGCAAACCGTTTTTCTTCGTGATGAAGGGTAGAGCGGTGCTCGCAATGGCGCACACCAGTGTGCTGTCGCCAGGAAGGCATAACGCATAACGCCTAGCCCAAGCACCCAGATGCCAAGCTTCTGGGATTGCCATAAAAATAATGTAATCACTAACGCTAGCAAGGCATCGGTTTCCATATCAAAACGGGCACCAAATGCTGATGAAAGCCCTGTTTTTCTAGCAAGATAGCCGTCAAGCCCATCCATACACAAGGTGATGGTGGCAGTGATGGCGATAACCCACAGCCAGATCGGTGAGCTGATCTGTTCGGCAACCGGAATAAATCCTGCCAGCAGTGCCGTTGACACAGCCCGTGCCGTGGTAACCATGTTGGCTTGACCGAACTGCGAATGTGGATGATGGGCCAATGAGCGCCAGATGATGGCGGCAATCACTAGCCAGACGATCGAGGAACCTACTACGCCTGCCAGACTGAATGATGGATGTTGCAGGTACAGTGTTGTAAGTGCTGCAATAAGCACCGCACTGGCAATGGCCAGGCAATTGAGTGCGCCGCGTGGTGCCTGTGAGGGCAGTGGCGCAATGCTTATGGCTGCGAGTAAACTCATGCGGTAGAGGAATCGCACGTACTCAGGTGGCCTGCGCGTTCGCGTTTGGTCTCCAGATACCGGGCATTGTGCACGTTGACGGTTGCCGGCGACGGAACTCGACTAACGACGTTAACACCGTGCTGGCGCAATGCCTCAATTTTAAGCGGGTTGTTTGTCATCAAATGAATGGTGTTGATGCCCAGTTGCTCAAGCATGGTAACAGCTGCCGGATAGCGCCTTTCATCGGAGCCAAACCCCAAGTGCTGGTTAGCCTCGATAGTATCAAGACCCTGATCTTGGAGCTGATAAGCCAGTAATTTGCTCGCCAGGCCAATGCCACGACCTTCTTGTGACACATAAAGAACCACGCCGCCATCACCTTCGGCCATTGTGGATATTGCGCGTTGGAGTTGCTCGCCACAGTCGCATTTCATGCTGCCAAGGATATCGCCTGTGAAGCATGACGAGTGGAGCCTGACGGTCACCGTGTTGGAAAAGTCAGGTTCGCCGACTTTGATAGCGACGTGTTCAGCAATGCCATGGCGTTCTCGGAAAACAGTCAGCTCTACGCTTTCCGCAGAGGCCAATGGTATGCGGGCGCTGCTTAATACAATGAGCTCGCCGCCTTGATCTGCATACGTTGTTGCAGTGAGAACATTCACGGCCAGAAGATTGGCAGGCACCTCATCTACAGCGTACATAATGAATGCAGGCAGAGCATGAGCGCTGTGGGCAAGATTCAGCGCCGCGTTAGCAAACTGGATGCTGGTAGTGTGGCTTTCAGGCAGTACTCCGGATTCAGCGCCAGAAGCCGCACCTACGCCTCCAATAAATTCAGAAGCGTGCGCAGAATGTTCACCGACCGCATCTGGCTGGTGATTTGTGTGCGCATCAGGGCTGAGTCCGGCCCAGGCGTAGAGAGTCTGCGCGGCGGTATCGGGCGCCAGCTCCAGGCAGACGGCGCTGCTGTCGACCAGCAGATCCAGTGTTTGCGCTCTGGCGCGAGAGAGAACAAGCTGGCAGTTGTGCACGCTGATCAGCTCCTCGAGTGAGTTGCTATCAATCGTCTCGATGAGCTGGATCACGCGATGGGATCCTTGCATATTGCGATGACCTTCAGAGTCATTGGTGAGCGCCACGGCCCTGCCACGTTGCAATTCAGCAATACAACGCTCTGCATCAATATGCGCGTCGGAACGGTTGTATTCGCCTGATGGGTCCTTGATCATGGTGCTGTCGGTCTTTTTCAATTTAGGTTATATACGTCAATTGTATCTACTCAGGCCAACCCAGCCTGACAAGCCGCTCGCACGGTTTAGTGCAGTAAGGTGCTGCCTGTCGCAGAGTAGCCGTCGAAAACAGTGGATTGTTCGGCTTCTGTGAAGTGGGTTCCAGCCTGCGCTTTGTTCCAAATCGTCAGGATCTGTATAAACGGTAATACAGCGTGGCTAGTACTGTCCCCTTTAAAGAGGCGTCAAACATGTCATCGAACGTCGTAAATTAGCCCGTGAAGTCGGTATGAGCAGATTGTCGGGCTGCACCTGGTTATTGAATGATGAATAACGCCGATTCGTTCGATCACCTTCATTCATGAATAGTTCAAACTAGAGACAAGGTATTCATATCAAACAGGCATGATCGAATCGCTTTCAACATTGTCGTACTCAAACGCTGAAAAGCTCGCCTGGCAATTCTTGCTTGCAGCGAGAAATCTATTGGAGGCACCAGACGCTCGTCATGCGCCTTTTCTGACATTTGATCGTCAAATGCAGCGGGTTGTGGCATCAGAAGTTTTAAGTGACAACAGCTGTTTATGGTTGGATTCTAATGACCAATGGTGTCGTTCTCCGCAAATTCCAGCTATTTTCCACGCCATGTTCGATTTGTATCTGCCTGTGTTGGGTGGCACTGATAAAAGCCTGCGAACAGTGGCGCATCTGGGGCAGAGCATTGATGCTCAAATTGCGGCTCGCAGTGGCGACTCGTTTTATGTCACCGGCGAAGAAAATCGTAAGCACCTGCACTGCCTGCGTGCCCTGAGCGATGCCGTCATCGTGGGTGCAGGAACAGCGATGGCTGACAACCCGCAGCTGACGACTCGCGCAGTGGCTGGCAAGAACCCTGTGCGTGTAGTGATTGATTCTCAAGCGCGAATACACCAACCGTTAGGGATATTCGATGACGGACAAGCCAAAACCATCCTTATTCATCAGTCGTCAGCAGATCTTGGCGAACGTGCCTTGGCATTCGGGCCACAACTGAAAAACGAGCAGGGCAGTTCTTCCCATCAGGTCGAACGTTGGGTGGTGCCGAATACTGATGAGCAACTTAACGTGCAGGCAATCATCGATCTGTTAGCTGAGCGTGGCCTGCAACGTTTGTTCATCGAAGGTGGTGGAATTACGGTGAGCAGGTTCTATAGGGCTGATGTGCTGGATAGATTGCACATCGCTGTAGCTCCGTTGTTGGCGGGAAAGGGTATTGGTGCGTTGCAGCTCCCTGGTATTGATGTGCTGGCAGATGCGCACCGTCCACCGTTTGCTATGTACCAGATGGGTGAAGATATTCTCTGGGACTTTGATGTCAGTGTTGCAAAGTCTGACACCGGTTTGGCCGGCGATGCAGAAATGGCCACCGATGCGCGCGGTACCCTGCCCAAGCCGCAACCGTCAGTAAAGCGGATTTTTTAGGAACATAATTTTTGGCAATAGCAATGGGGTGGCGTACTGAGCTACGGCATAGACAACACATCCACGTGGCCAACCGTAAGGCTGGACGTTTTTTCATCAATCGCCTGTTTTCTTGATACGCGCCATTGCTCTATGACGGCAGCTGCGTTGTTGTCCTGCTCGGTAGCTGCCGGTGCCCAGCCATCAACGATGGCATGTTGAAGAGCTTGCGACTGCGGTTCTATCACCCAGTTGCTTATCTCCTTTGAAACGTGTCTGCCTTGTGTCTCAAGTGCTTGAGCAAAATAGTGGCCTGCCTCTGGTCCCAGTGCTTTGCCAAAACCTTTGTCGTTAAGTTGATGCTCGTTCAGTTGCACACTCACTTTTGCATCGGCTTCAAGCACAGGCTGCCAATGAATCTTGCCATTGTAATTGAGTGCAAACAGGCACGCGCAATTGTTCTGTATGGTAAGCGTTGCCAGTTGATCCAGCCACACTGCTGATGTCAGATCAAGCAAGGCAGAAGCTGTGATCAGGTTGACGTCATCCATGGCAATTTGATGAAGCTCTTCGGCCAGGTTAATAACCTGAGTTGATACGGTTGCACTGAAGTTGCTGTGTTCGATGTGTAGTTTATCGTCTTGCACATTGATGTTTGCCTGTTGCGCCTCGGCCCACGGTGCAAGAATTCTGGGCAAGTGACTTAACAGATTGGCATCGTAATCCAGCAGGTGCCAATGCTGGTGGTGGCCAAGCTGCGGCATCAGGTAGCGCAGGTTTGATCCGGTACCAGCACCCAACTCCACAACAGACAATTCGCTGTGTTGTTCGGCCCATGCAGCAAGCTGTTTATCCAGCGATTGACTGCGAGCTGCGTGATCTGCAGGTTCACGCAGGCTTAGCCACGTTTCTGAAAACCCTTCATTGGTCTCAGATATCTGATCAGACTGGCTCATGCTAGGGATGTCTCTTTACTTATGTTGACAAGCACTGTGGCGAAACTATCAGCCGCTGATTGCCAGTCGGGAAGATGATCACGGGCTTTCACAGCCGTCTTTATTAACTGCTCTCGTAACGTTGCATCTGTCATGAAAATCTTTAGTGCTGCGCTAAGTTCCTGAGCATTGCCTGGTGGCACCAGCAGTCCAGCACCGTCGGGTACGGTGAAGGGCATGGCCCCGGCGTTCGAGCAGACAATGGGTAGCCCACGTGCAATGGCTTCAGATAGCACCATGCCGTAGCCCTCATGATAGGAACTGAGTACGAAAAGGTTGGCCTGGTGGTAGTACGATTCCAGCTCGGTGTCGTCTAGCTCACCGATGAAAGTGATACGTTCTTCCAGTCCGAGTGCTGTGCGCTGTGCTAATAAAGCCTGCGCAGTAGGAACATCACGATCAGGACTACCCACGCAGTAAAAGTGCCACGGCAGCTCGGTTAACGTTGCCAGTGCATCAAACAGAACGTTGTGAGCCTTACGCGGTGTTAGCGTTGCCACGCAGAGTAAATTGAAATCAGCCGTCTTTTGTTGCATTGCCAGCGGTGCGCTGTCGGTACCTGGTAGAACAGCGGTAACTTTACTCGCAGGCACGCCGTAAGTGCTCAGCGAATTGGCTGTTAGCACACTGGTGGTAATGATGTGATGTGCATGTTTCAGCGCCTCGGTTTCCAGTTGTTCCAGCGCTTGCGACTGAGTGTCTGACAAGCCAGTCTCCAGTGCAAGTGGATGATGGATGAGCGCAATCAGCCGTAATCGTTTTGCATGCTGTGCAACCACATCGGGCATCACGCTATAGGCCAGTCCGTCGACAACAACAAGGCTATTGTCAGCTATTGCAGCAAACGCAGCATTGGCCGCTGTTAAGTGAGCATCACTGGGAAACGGATAGTCTCCATTCAAAGAGACAAGTGATACCTGCCACTTACCTGTGTTGCCGGAAGAGCTGCGCAGGCCCTCAACAATTTTCTTGTCGTAGAGATATCCGCCAGTGCGGGTATTCAGATCTCCCGGATAGACGAGCGTGACATGTTGCTGACTCATGAATATTTTCAACCAGGATCAAAGGGGGAGGACTGACGTGGGTGAGGCCGATGTCAGTGTGTCACCGGCACGCCCTGAAAGGCTCCTAAATATTAAGATCGCGTTCGTAGGCTGCCCATGCAACATGTGACTCATGCAGTGTCACCTTCAACGCATCCAGACCCTTAGCCGCACCGCCCAGATCACCGGCAGCAATCTTGGCTTCAATGCGTTCGTAGATTACGGCTGCAAGAAATTCTGTGGTGGTGTTTTTACCGGTGAACTCAGGTACGGCGTCCAAATTCTTGTAGTTCAGGTCGGCTAGTACTGCGGCCAGTGACTGACTTGCCAGGCCGATATCCACCACTAGAGCATCATCATCCAGCTCTTTGCGGCGCATTTCCAGATCAACAATGTAGGTTGCTCCATGCAGGCCTTGTGCAGGTCCAAACACCTCGCCCTTGAAGCTGTGGGCGATCATGAAATGTTCTCTAACGTTAAGACTGTACAAGTGAAAATCTCCTTATTGAATAATGGTTAATCGTACGTAATTCTATGACACAACGATGTGTTGCCTGCCTCACTCAGCCATGTCAGTGTTTCAGGTAATTGTGAAAAATGGCTCTCGCCACTGATCAGCACATCCAGTCGAGAATCTGCCAGCTGTGTCATAGCCAGTTGCAATCGGCGTTGATAGCTCCAGCGTGCTCGTTGGCTCGCTGCTACATGGCCCACCTGAGAGCTTTTGATCTGCAGGCGTTGTGAATGAAAGGCACCGCCCAGACTTATCGCCGGTTGTTTGCTGCCATACCAGCTCAGCTCAAGCACAGTCGCTTCAAAGGCCGCTAGTGAGATTGCCGTGTTAAGCCCTTCTTGCGAGGCCGATGTGTGAATAACAAGATCGCGTTGGGTTGCGGCCCTTTCGGGCTGAACAAACGCAAGGCCCAAGTCCTTGGCTAACGATGCACGCTGGCTGTTAATATCGACAAGCTCTACCTCGCAGCCTGTGATACCTGATGCAAGATAGGCAACCAGAGCACCTAATACGCCAGCGCCTACAACGCTAATTTTGTCACCGATCTGAGGTTGGGCATCCCAGAGTGCATTGATGGCTGTTTCCATGTTAGCGGTTAATACAGCTCTGTCTGCGGGGATATTATCGGGCAGTACGGTCACAGCATCTGCATCAATGTTGAAGTGAGTTTGATGTGGATACAGACTGAATACCGTTTTGTTCTGCAGATATTTGGGGCCGTGCTCAACACGGCCCACATTGATGTATCCGTATTTAACCGGAAAGCTGAATTCCCCTTCCTGAAAAGGTGCGCGCATTCTTTGATGTTCGGACGCGGGCACTCGCCCAGCAAATACGAGAGTCTCGGTTCCGCGGCTGATGCCGGTAAACAGCGTCTTGACACGTATCTGACCATCAGCCGGCGGGGGCAGTGGCGACTGTTTGAGTTCGCCGTTGCCTGCGCTGCTTATCCAGAAGCTATTCGCCGTTGTCTCGTCCTGCATCAGCTATCAAGCGCTCTCAGGCACAGGTTCGTCGGGTACGCCGTTAACTACGTCGGTATGAATACGGTAATCTTCTGCAATAACACGTGCTGTCATCTTGGCAGACATCATCACTGAAGGCGTACCGCCGCCAGGTTGCGTGCCTTGTCCAACCAGGTACAGGTTTTTTACATCTTCGCTACGGTTATGCGGGCGAAAGTAGGCTGACTGTACCAGCACAGGTTCTACGCCAAAACCGTTACCGACGTAGGCGTTCAAGGTGTTTTCAAAATACGCAGGCGTGATGTATTTCTTATACACAATCCGCTCCATCAGATTAGGAATATGCCCTTGTGTATGCAGTGACGTTAATACCTTTTCGACAAAGGCATCGCCTTTTTCTTCCCAATCAATCTTGCTCAGATTGTTGGGCACCGGCACCAGTGTGTAGGCTGCATGATGGCCTTCAGGGGCAAGACTGGGGTCAGTGATGGTGGGGAGGTGCAGATACTGCGAGAAATCTTCAGACAGGATTTTGCGTTCAAAGATGTCAGTGAGCAACTCTTCGTAGCGCGGCCCCAGGACAATGTTGTGATGCTGCAACGGTGGGTCATCGTCGCGTCGACTATAGCCAAAGTAGATAACTACCAGCGACATACTTTGCTTTCTGAATTTGACGAGCGAATCCCGGTTGATCTTGCGGTGCTCCGGTGCAATTAGCTTCAAATACGTATTGGCGTAGTCTGAGTTGGAGACCACAACATCGGCGTTCAGTGTTTCACCGGTAGCAAGCGTGATCCCTGTGGCAGTTGATTTGCCGTCACGTTTTTCGACGTCAATCTTGTTGACCTCAACCCCATAACGAATTGTGCCTCCCAGGTCTTCAAACTTTTTTGCAAAACCCTCAACAAGTTTGCCCGTACCGCCCATGGCAAAATGTACGCCCCAGGTTTTCTCTACAAAATGGATCATGGCGTAGATTGCCGGTACCTTTTGCGGATTGCCACCAATAAGCAGCGTCTCATAACTGAACACTCGGCGCATCTTGTCGCTTTTGAAATACTGTTTGACGAAGGAGAACAATGTGCGCACGGCATTCAGCTTGAACAGATCAGGCACGACTTTCATCATGGCCGACACGTTGCCAAAATAGGTATAACCCAGTTCTATAAAGCCACGGTCAAAAATCTTTTTGGCGGCAGCATGAAAACGGTCATAGCCCTCAACGTCTTCGGGGGCAAGTTCAGCAATCTGCCTGCGCGTGTTTTCGGGATCGCAGTCGTAATCGAAGTGAGTGCCGTCCTGAAAGTAAATTCGGTAGAAAGGCAGGATAGGGCGCAGCTCGACATATCGGCTGGTGTGGGGGCCGCCACTGATGCCCTCTTTTACACGTTTGCTTTCATCCAGAATCTCGACTGGGAAATCGGGCTGCCCTAACATGGCCTTGTCGCGCTCCAGCGCGAACAGCTCTTCGATGAAATGCGGAACAGTGAGCACCGTGGGGCCCATATCAAACACAAAGCCTTCGGCCCTGTGCACAAGAGCACGCCCACCTGGCGAATCCAGTTTTTCAATTATGGTTGTGTCAAATCCCAGGCTTTGCAGGCGAATTCCGCAGGCAATTCCGCCGATGCCTGAGCCGATAACAACAGCTGTTTTACGATTCATTGTAAAAAATTGAGATTCGATGAAGCAGCGCGCGGTGCGATCTGCGATTGGGGATTATGCATGATGCCAAGCCTGATGGTTCTTGTACGCAGCTAAGGCCAGTTGGTGCCAGTGTTGTCTCAAGCCATCTCATCATCCAGATAAACCTGGATTATGTCGTCAAAAGAGCTCTCTGCTGCAAACCCGAGTGCCATTGCACGCTGGGCATCAAATGATTCGGCCCAGCCTGCCACAATGGTTGCAACCACAGGATCATTCTCACGACGAATCAGCGCCACAGCCTCGCTGCCAACAACATTGCGCAGCGACTCTATTTGTTCTGCAACTGTAGCGCTCAGCCCTGGCAGGTTCATGTTGCAGCGCGGCCCGATTTGTTCTCGGGTAAGCGTTGCTGCGTGAATCAGAAATCCAACGGCCGCTTTCGGACTGGCAAACCAGTGCCGTACAGTATCTGCCACAGGCAGGATAGCGGGTTGGCCGTTGATAGGTTCGCGCAAGATGCCAGAGAAGAAACTGGATGCTGCTGCGTTGGGTTTTCCGGGTCGAATGCAAATGGTCGGTAGTCGCAACCCCACGCCTAGCAGTATGCCGCGCCGATGATAGTCGGCCAACAACAGCTCACACATGGCTTTTTGCGTGCCGTAGCTAGTTAACGGGGTCAGGTGGAACTCGTCGCTGATGGTCTCCGGGAACGGTGAACCGTACACAGCAATTGATGAGGTGAAAATGAACGTGGGGCAATAACCGTCTTTTTCATGCTCGCTGCGGATGGCTTCGAGTAGTGCGCGCGTGCCATCCAGATTGATCCGGTAGCCTTTGTCCATGTCTTGTTCGGCCTCGCCAGAGACGATAGCCGCTAGATGGTAGATAACATCGGGGCGCGCAGCGATGAGCTGTTGGGCCACATGGGGTGCTGTGAGGTCGGCAGCTTGAGTGATGATTAATGGATCACGGATTGCGGATACTACATTGCGCGCTTGTGCATCACTGCCGGTGGCATCGTCCGATGTGGCACTATCCAGTGGCTGTGGCGGTACGACATCAACCAGATCCAGCTGCCCAATAGCCTGTCCGGCACACATTTTCTGCGCATTCAGCTGATGACTCAATTTACGCCCGAGCATGCCTGCGGCGCCGATAATCAGAACATTCATGCTGCTAACCTTGCTGTTGTCGTGTTACGAGTCTGGGTGGGCATTGTAGTGCAATGGAAAGAGAGCTATGGCGCATAACCATGCCATAAAGACAGCGCCCACACAGCGTTGGTAGGCACCAATAGCCTCTGCGTCAATCACCAGAAAGACGGGCACTAGCACTAGCCAGGCGGCTAGAAATACGCCGTTGAGCAGGGTTGTTGTCTTTTTCTGTCGATTTTTCTGCCGCGCTAAAAGGCAGGCCATGATGGTGCCTGTAATTGACGCGATCACGACTAACATAGCTGTGTGTATTGAAGTGTCGTTGAGGGTGAAAAAGTAGGCCAAGCTTATGATTAGCAACGCGTTTATAACCGCCATGAATTGTATGCAACGCGTTAACAGAGACGCGCCCGGTTGATTTATCATCACAGCAAGCAACGCTTGCGCTGCGGCAAAAAGCGCTAGCGTAACCCCATGCTGCCATGCACTGCCGGGCCCGCTCAACTGGCTGATGGGTGTCCCAAGCCAATCGACCTGGGTTTTGTTAAGTAGATACAGGTGACCCAGCAGGCTTCCCGTGCAAAAGAGCAACATGAGAACAGGGCTAGAACGAAACAGTTTTGTCATTGGGGCTTTGTTTAAGATTTAGCGGCAGAAGTGGTATTGTTTATGGCCACACCGGTATAGAGATTACACCCATGGCAGGACTACTAGATAACGTTGATCCGGACGGCTTACTGGAATACTCAGTGGTCTACACAGATCGTTCAGTCAACCATATGTCAGCTTTGTTTCAACAAACAATGCGCGACATCCACGGAACTCTGACGTCAGTGTACAAGGCGCACCGTGCCGTCATCGTTCCAGGCAGTGGTAGTTTCGGTATGGAGGCGGTTGCACGCCAATTGTGTCGTGATAAAAAATGCGTGGTTATCCGCAATGGTTGGTTCAGCTACCGCTGGTCACAGATTTTTGACGCAGGTAAATTGCCGTCCAGCCATGATGTTCTAAACGCACGAGCCGTTAGCGATGGTCCTGAGTCACCTTTCGCACCGGTACCGATCGATGAGGTAGTAGCGCGAATTGCCAAGGAAAAACCAGATATTGTGTGCGCGCCGCACGTAGAAACGTCAGCTGGCATGATACTGCCTGATGACTACCTGACGGCTGTGGCCAGCGCGGTTCACGAGTACGGTGGTATTTTCATTCTCGATTGTATTGCCTCTGGCACCGCGTGGATCGACATGGAGGCCACGGGTGTCGATGTGCTGGTTACTGCGCCTCAGAAAGGCTGGAGTGGAACCCCTTGCGCCGGTGTTGTGATGCTTAGCGAGCACGCTCACACGGTGATGCAATCCACCACCAGTGACAGCTTTGCGATTGATCTGAAAAAATGGTCACAGATTATGGAGGCCTACCTCGATGGCAAGCACGCGTATCATGCAACCATGCCTACCGACGGGCTCATCGTCTTCCGCGATGTAATGAATGAGATCGATGGTTTTGGCTTTGAGCTGGCAAAACAACGACAAGCCGAACTAGGGCGTCGTATCCGTGGCGTGATGGAAGATGCGGGATTTGTCAGCGTCGCAGCAGAAGGCTATCAGGCACCGGGTGTGGCGGTTTTCTACACGGATAACGACGAGCTGCATTCGGGTCGGGCCTTTGCAGCTGTAGGTATGCAGATAGCGGCTGGCGTGCCTCTGGA
>JALZVU010000150.1 GCA_023301795.1 Granulosicoccus sp. | reverse complement strand
CCTAGGCCTAGTCCCCAGCAAGAGGTTTGCGCCATCAGTCTTACCCAAACAGCGCCTTGAGCTTACTGCACAGCCACTACCAGTACGCATCAGCCTCATCAACGTTCATTAACCCGTAGCACTGCATGTAACGCGATACCCGAGGCAAGGTGTCCTGTTTGGTTGTTCGCTGCCACTGCGTAAGGCACCATGGCATATCACTGACAGCTTTCAACTCATTGTCAGCGAAGAACATGACGTTCTCTCGTGTACTTGAGTTTTCCTGTGTCCTTGAGCCTTTTACAACGTCTATATGCTGCACACTAAACTCACCACCTTCAAAAAAGATGATTCGATTCATCGACTCGTCGCTTAGCCCACGGATGATGAGACCCTCAGTGATAGCACCCTGCCTTGGCACAAGGACGGGATAATGATCATCCTTCACCCACAGCGCCACCTGGTCTACAACGTGCGCAGGCTCACGCACAATGTTGTCGAGACTGTGTCCGCACACAAGCTCCAGCAGTTCGGCATCCATTAAGGTGCCAAACGAGAAAAGATCTGTTTGTTGATTCACGACTGAGGGCTGGCCTTCATTAAAGCTTCATATTTCAAGAACAACTGCCCTTGCGTCTCTTCGTTGTCAGGGTCAAGAATAATGCACTCGACGGGACACACCACCACACACTGACTAACATCATGATGCCCGACACATTCAGTACACAGATGCGGATGTATCTCGTAGATCTCCTCACCCATATAGATGGCATCATTCGGACATTCAGGCTCGCAAATGTCGCAGTTAATACACTGGTCAGTAATCAACAGAGCCACGGCACCCAGTCCTTATCTGTTGTTGTTGCTATTGCTTGCAAGTTGCTGGCGTCTGGCAAAAGCATCAATCACCACCGGGTGAACAAATTCACTAACATCGCCATGCATTCTTGCTATCTCTCTTACGATGCTAGAGGATAAAAAGGTGTATTCCTGAGCAGCTGCGATAAATACAGTCTCGACCTCGGGAGCCAGATGCCGGTTAACGCCCGCAATCTGCACTTCATATTCAAAATCAGAGATGGCACGCAAGCCACGAACGATGACGCGGCTTGGCACGTCGCGCGCATAGTCCATCAATAATCCACTGAAGGACTGAACAGTCACGTTCTCCAAGTCTTCCAGAATGAGGGTGGCCATATCAACGCGCTCCTCAAGAGAGAAGTACGGACCTTTGTTCGTGCTGGCGGCAACTGCGACGATGAGATCGTCAAACATGCTGCTGGCTCGCCGCGCTACATCGATGTGGCCGACAGTCATGGGATCAAAAGTCCCGGGATAAATGGCAGTAACACGCATGGGTGGGGTGCACACTCGTTATTCGATCGTGAATTTTGGGCTAAATACTGTTATTTTGCAACGCAAAAAGACGTATCTTGATGATCATATCAGCAACTTAACGCTTATCGTGACGTGCAGGCAAAGTGTACAAGGTGCGCAGTGACATCCCCCAGACATTTTTCACGAATAATGTCACAGCCCGCCGGCAATGCCTCGGGAATAGGCTGATCACTCGGTGATTCCAGGTAGATCCGGGCGTTTTGTGCCAGCAGCAAGGGTGCAAGCCTTGCCAACATCTCCCACTGGCAGCCCAGCCGAAAAGGCGGGTCGATGAACACAAGATCGAACAGCGGTCGCTCATCCCCACCCTTCCAGACATCGATCGCCTGCAATGCAGGTCCCGCATACAGATGAGCACTGCCGCCATCGTTTTCAGTCAAATTTGCAAGATCCGGCATCGTTTTCGCCCGGTGAATACCCAGCGTGTCACACGATTGAGTCAGAGATCGATAAGCAGTTGAGTCAGATTCTACGAACACCACACTGGCGGCGTAACGCGACAGGGCCTCAAATCCCAGTGCTCCAGAGCCTGCAAACAAATCCAGGCATCGGGCGCCTGCAATATGCGAATGCAACCAGCTGAACAAAGTTTCCCTTAGTCTGTCGCCGGTGGGGCGCAAACCATCGACGACAGGTACGGCCAACTTTCGCCCACGCCAGCGGCCCGCGATAATGCGCACCCGCCCTGGAGGGGCTGCCTTGGCTTTAGTGTGTCGCTTCGAAGCTACTTTGGAATGTCTTGTCATGACGCTAGTGCTGAGAAATCAACACAGATAACCATCCAGATGCGGTTGAAAGGGCACAGCAAGTCATGTGACCGTAAATTGTTGTCTTGAGTAACCAGCACATCGCGCATACTCTTATATTATTGTCGAGCTCATCACCATAATGAGCTTTTGTATTCTTATTGATAACTGCGGACCTGTCCAGAACAACTCAATGGGTATTTTCAGCTTTCTCAAGCGCCAGAAAGAACAACGCACCGAAACCCCTGAAGTGGCGGCTACACTGGACCAGAAACTGGTCCGGACGCGCTCCAAGTTCCGCGATAATCTGCTCGATTTCATGCTTGGCAACAAGCCAATCGACGCTGACTTGCTGGAGGAACTCGAAAGTCAGTTAATCATGGCCGATGTCGGCGTTGACGCCACGTCACGGGTGATGAACGCCTTGAACCGGCAAGTGGGTCGATCAGAGGTGAGCGATTCAAGCGCTCTTAAAGTTGCTCTTGTGCGCGAGCTTACCGAGCTACTCCTGCCCGTGGAGGAGCCACTGGAAATACCCGAACAACAAACTCCGTTTGTCATTCTGGTAGTAGGCGTCAACGGATCTGGCAAGACCACAACGATTGGCAAACTTGCCAAGCAATTGCAGGAAGGTGGCAAAAGTGTCATGTTGGCAGCTGGCGATACCTTTCGCGCAGCAGCAGTTGAGCAATTGCAAACCTGGGGCGAACGTAACAATGTCCCTGTTGTGTCCCAAGGCAGCGGTGCCGACTCGGCTTCCGTGATCTTCGATGCAGTGCAATCGGCTCAGTCGCGCGGGATTGATGTTGTCATAGCGGATACTGCTGGGCGACTGCACACCCAAACCAATCTGATGGAAGAACTGCGCAAGGTAAAGCGCGTTATCGGAAAAGTAGACCCTACAGCCCCCCACGAAACCCTTATCGTGCTCGATGGTGGTACCGGCCAGAATGCGCTGAATCAGGCGGTACAATTTCACGAGACCATGGACCTGACAGGCATGGTGGTCACAAAGCTGGATGGCACCGCCAAAGGTGGTGTTATCTTTGCCATCGCTGAGAAGCTCGGACTGCCGATAAGGTTCATCGGCGTAGGTGAGCAGGTCGAAGATCTGGAGGTATTCGAGGCGCAGCGTTATGTCAACGCTCTGTTATCTAGCACGCAAGACTAACACTGCGGTGACAGCTTGCAACTCTCGTGAATAATTTGGAACGAGAGCTAACTGACGCGGCTTAGAAAAGCTAAGGAGCCGGATTCCCATTTTCCAAACTCGTCCTATACTCGTTTACGGATGTTCCTATTTCGGATCGCGCGCTTTCGAGCCCACACTGTGATTGCCTTCGACCACGTTAGCCTCGAATACCAGCCAGGGCGTTTTGCGCTGAATGACGTATCGTTCAAACTCGAGTCCAGATCGTTTACATTCCTGACCGGGCATTCTGGCGCCGGCAAAAGCTCACTGCTAAGGCTCATTGCACGGCTAGCTCGTCCGAGCGCCGGCGACATACAAGTGGGCAATATCGCTTACAGCCAGCTACGAGTGCGCCAGGAAGCAGCACTGAGACAGCAGATGGGAATTATTTTTCAAGATAATCAGCTACTTAATGATAGAAATGTGTTTGACAACATCGCCCTTCCTCTCATCATTGGCGGTTATCGCTACGAAGATATCGGTATACGGGTGAATGCGGCGCTGAAGAAAGTGGGCTTGAGCGACAAAGCTTCAGACTTGCCGATAACGCTTTCGGGTGGTGAGCAGCAACGTGTAGGAATTGCCCGGGCAGTGGTGGCACGGCCCAAAATACTGCTTGCAGACGAGCCTACCGGTAACCTGGACAGCGATATCAGCGCTGAAATTATGCAACTACTAATGCACTTCAATGCGTCAGGAGTCACCGTCTTGTTTGCCACCCACGATCAGTCGCTGCTGGACAGCTTCAGCTTTCCACGCCTGACACTCTCAAAAGGCCAACTAGGCAGTGGCAATAGTGCCGTGATTACACAGGCTGCAGGCCATACCGGTGATGCCATGAATTCACAGAACGACTAGGCACTTCTGGATGGCAACTAAAATGAGAACCAGAGCCGGCAAAAACCAGCCAGCTGCTCCGCTGAATGTTCAAGGCCCCCGCTGGGCATACACTAAACGCGGCTATGCACTGGCGCAAAGCATTCGGCAGTTAAAATCCAGAAAACTAGCCAGTCTAAGCACATTGCTGGTGCTCGGCATCACACTATCGCTACCCTTTATTCTGTACTTTGCCAGCACATTGCTAGCCGACTTAAGTGAACGATCACTGCAAGGCGAGAGCCTGACTGCCTACCTTGCTGACACGGTCAACGATATCGACGGTGCGTCGCTGGCCACCGCCTGGCGATCACGCTCAGGTGTTGAGGATACAGACTACATCTCACGCGAACAGGCGTTAGCCATGCTCGCTGAACAAACTGATATTCGCAGCGCCATAGAGGCTCTGGGGGCCAACCCATTGCCCGGTGCGATTATTGTGTACCCACAGACCGACGCCGTAAACGCATCACAAATTGAATCTCTGGCTCAATCTTTACGCGAACTACCTGATGTGGTCCTGGTACAGCTGGATTTGCGGTGGGTAAGGCGACTTGAAGCTCTCGTGACGCTGGTGAAATGGGTAGGAGGCCTGTTAGCGGCCTTTCTGACACTCACCGCCCTCCTCGTCATCGGCAACACCATACGCCTGGAGCTATCACGTCGACGCGCGGAAATGGAAGTAGCGAGCCTGCTCGGCGCACCCGCGCAGTTTGTAAACCGGCCTATTGTGTATACCGGCGCATTGTATGGATTTCTGGGTGGAATAGTAGCTTGCACAATAGCGCTACTCGCGCTCAATGCTATACGCCAACCGGCCGATAACTTGTCTTCGTTGTACCAAAGTACATTTGCACTGAAGATGCCTGAACTGACACAGATTTTGATCGTATTAGCCCTGTCCGTGGTCCTTGGACTGGTGGGAGCTATTGGCAGTCTTTACCGACCGTCACGACAGTTAACACATCGACAGTAAAGCTTGCATAAATCCAACAAACTGTTGTTTTCGTAAGGATTATTAGTTGTCCAAGTAACGATTATTTAACGTTGAAAGCGGTAAACTTGGGCGGAACTTAGTCGATAATTAGCACTCTTACATGCTGAGTGCTAAAATACTTGACCCGACGGTTGTTGGAGATACAAATTATGAGTAATGCCCTGACCATCAACAATAATGCCATGGCTATTCCGGTTATCACAGATGACCTCAATAGCTATATGTCCAAGATTGCCTCCATCGACCTGCTAACGGTCGAGCAGGAGCAAAGCCTGGCAAGACGATTGCGCGAAAACGAAGATCTCGATGCTGCCCGTCAGCTAGTTATGTCTCAGCTGAGATTCGTTGTCCATATCGCACGTACCTACAAAGGCTATGGTCTGCCAATGGCAGATCTTATTCAAGAAGGCAACATCGGCCTGATGAAAGCCGTCAAGCGTTTCGACCCCGATGTCGGTGTGCGGCTGATCTCATTTGCAGTCCATTGGATTCGCGCCGAAATCCATGAATTCGTCATTAAGAACTGGCGCATCGTGAAAGTCGCCACCACCAAGTCTCAGCGAAAACTGTTTTTCAAGTTGCGCAGCGCCAAGAAGCAGCTCAACTGGTTCAGCCAGGATGAAGTTGCAGCGGTAGCTGAAGACCTGGGCGTTGACCAGAAAGTGGTTGTCGAGATGGAATCCCGTATGCACGGGCACGACAGCGCGTTTGATGCGCCAGTCGGTTCCAGCGAAGACCGGGTTAGTCTTTCACCTTCTGACATGTTGTTTCAGGAGCAGGATGATCCGTCGATTATTCTGGAACGTGAAGATGGGCGTAGTAACTCGCACGATGGTCTGGCGGCAGGAATGGATATTCTTGATGACAGAAGTCGTGCGATCCTGCAACGTCGCTGGCTCGAAGATCAGAAGTCCACGCTTCATGAGCTGGCGGACGAGTACGGTGTGTCTGCTGAGCGAATTCGTCAGATCGAGAAGGCAGCAATGAAGAAGATCAAGTCACACTTGATGGCTGCTGCGTAAGCTCCTTTAGACAAGTACGATGCGAGGCCGCTGGGTTCCCCCCTAGCGGCCTTTTTTATGCCCTTTTTTCAGTAGTACTGTTGACCGTTTGTTTCCGTCCCTTGTCGCGTCCCACTTCGTCGAACAACCAACGCTTAAACATCACTACACGTTCATCATTCGACAGCTCGGGCAATGAAACAACGTGGTAAGCCTGAGTAAGCGCCACCGGATAGTCGAATGGGATTACCAATCGCCCCTTGTCCAGATCATCCATGGCGAGCTGCTCAAGAGTCAGCACCACACCCTGCCCTTCAACGGCTGCTGCCAAGGCCAGAGACATCCTGTTAAAACGCAAGCCTCTAGTCCCATCGACGCCCGTAGCGCCCACAGCCGTTAGCCAGCTCTGCCAGTCAGGCCTGCCCTCGTACGGTGTCTCATCGTGCAACAGCAGGTGATTAGTGAGATCGCTGGGTGTCTGTAAGGGGTGCTGTGAATCATTCAACAACGATGGCGCACACAACGGTTGCACACTAACACTCACCAGTTGCTCTACATCACAACCCGGGTACTGTCCACGTCCAAAACGAATAGCAATATCGACCCCGTGACGGCGCAGGATCTCTTCACTGAGCGAGGGAGCAGACTCGTCGGTATCCACAAGCTCCACACTGGAAGACACACGCAAATCAATGTCTGGATGCAGCTTCATGAAACGCGGCAGCCTTGGCATCAACCATTTGGAGGCAAACGCAGGCGCCATCCAGACGTCTAGGCTGGCAGCAGGCTTGTCTGACCGGATTTGCTGCACAGCCTCACTAACGTTTCTGAAACCATCTTGTAATTTACCCAGCCCTGATTTTCCAGCATCAGTTAAGGCAAGACCGCGATTCAGTCTATGAAAAAGCTGTACGCCTAACAGCTCTTCCAGCATACGAATCTGCTGACTAACAGCTGCAGGGGTGACGTGCAGCTCTTCAGCCGCTTTACTGAAACTCTGGTGTCGCGCTGCAACTTCAAACGCATTCAATGCGTTCAAAGGAAGTGGACCAGCCATGTTGTCACCCTCAGGTAAGTTCTTCTACTACAGAGGTTAAGAAAATATCGTTTGTAGCATCCAGTACCAATCTCTACCTTACACACTAAGGGTAATGATTGCTTGTTATCCAAGTTTGTATTGATTCAGGCAGCGGATTGATGAATCAAATTTCATGGTGCTAATCAGGAGAACATATGATGTTGAATAAATTGAATAAAATCGCTGAAGCTTATAACCGTTACATGAACCACGTAGCGCGAACAAGAGTTCGTGAAGCATTGTTACAAAGCAGTGACAGAATGCTTGAAGACGCTGGTTTTTCCCGCGAGTTAATCGAGCAAGGCGTGCAAGCCTGGCCATGGCGTGAGACGACTACCAAGCAGCAAGAGAAGCCTCTGGCTTTCGACAAAATCTCGGAACTGCACGCCGTTGCTGACGTAACGTTTGATCATGGCGAACGGTTACATAAGCAACGCGTAACAGAAAAAACGAGTAAGCAGCTCGAGGAAACGCATAAAAAGGTAGCGTGAACCTTGAATTGTCAGCAGGCAAGGCAAGCCCAATCAGGCAATAGCGGGCGTGAACAAACCACGGGCTTTACGAAGCTGCATAGTAAAATTAACATCACGCTCGCTCTACTGGTCCTGCGGGGCCATCTATGGTCTCGCAGACTGTCGGCGCTATTCAGCCGGACGGTTATTGGAAAACCGAATAGTGGTAACTAGACCTGGCTTGTTGTCATCTAGATAAAGAGTACCGCAGTGAAGATCAGCAATTGCCTTCACCATACTTAAGCCAAGCCCGGTACCTTGGGTTGTGCGACTGCGTTCCAGTCGATACAGACGCTGAAATACTTTTTCGCGCTCATTAGCAGGAATGCCCAATCCTGTATCCGCTATCTGGAGCCATACCATCCCTTCGTCCTCTCCTCCCGCGATACGCAAGCGTGTTCCCGGAGCACAATGATTGACACTGTTTTCAATAATATTAACCACTAACTGCAGTAACAGATTCCGATCTCCGAACAACGGCAAAGAATGACCATTGCCGCCAGACTGGAGATCGACGTCCAGATGCTGCCCGTTTTCCTCTATGACCGGCAGATAGACTTCTGCTGCTGTCTCAAGCACATCTTTGAGATCCAGGGTTTTGAACTGGGATTTTTTAGCGCCAGCCTCAATCTGAGCAATGCGTAATAGCGCCTCAAACGTGCCGTTGATCGCCTGCGCTTCCTTCAACGCACCGTCCAGATCGTTTCCAACACACTGACCTGCGCGACTTTTGGTTGCCGCATCGTCTATCGTGATAAAGAGTCGATTTAATGGGGTTTTTAGATCGTGGGCAATATCAGTACTCACCTGCCGCATGCCGTCAACTGTATGCTTAAGCCTGTCCAGCGATGTATTTATCTGACCAGACAACACATCAATATCATCATCTGCTGAACTTACCGGGAGTCGGACGACCAGATTGCCTGATGCTACCTTGCTTAGTGCATCTGAAATATGACTGATACGCTCCTGAATGCGTTGCGAAAACAGCCAGGCGACGCCCAATGCCAAAACTGTAGATATTGCCAGCATCCACAACACGCAATTCAGCGCGATACTACGCAACTCCATCAGATCATCTAGACTTCGCCCCACGGACAGAACGTTGCCTCCGAGCTCTCTGGTTAGAAACCGGTAACTACTCGAATCGTTTTCAAGCCCGATATTTTCACCTGACACAATATTCCACCCCATTGCGGTGGCAGAAACCGGGACATTGCCCGCAAGTCTGATCCCTTCAGGGGTCGATAAATAAAAACCCATGGCCGTCGCCATCGGTGAGCTGGATGTAGCGCCGGTCAACTCAATAACAGATTCAAGACCGTATTTCGAATACATTTTCTCAGTGCTATCGAAGTGTTCAGAAATTGATGCATCAATCCTGTTCAGTAACCGCTCTTGAAGTGACTGGTAAAATACAAACAACCCAAGCCCGAAACACAGGGTAAAAAGCAACCAGAACATCATCCCAAGTCTAAACGGTGTGCTGCGAAGAATCTGGAAACGATCGCACATATAGCGCTTCAGGCACTGCGCCTTGGAATCTTCACAAAACGATTCTTGCTCAGTGTGCACTTCAGGTGTGGTCAGCCCGCGCCCAACGCATGAATCTGCATAGTCATCAGTCGATCGATTCGGTGTACTCAGGGTGTTAGCGTGTGTTGCCATGATATTGCCCGACTAAAAACCAAGATTATCTAATGCCGCTTCTAACGCGGAGCATGCAAGCTGTAGCCCAGATTTCTGACGGTATGCAGCAGGGGCACAGGAAAGGGTTTATCTATCTTGCTTCGTAGTCGGCTGATGTGTGTTTCAACAACGCTGGTTTTTGGATCAAAGTGAAAATCCCACACCTGCTCAAGCAACATGGTACGACTGACCACGCGCCCCTCATTACGCATTAGCACCTCAAGCAACGTGAATTCACGAGGCTGTAGTTCAATTGGCTGATTACCGCGCTTGGCCGTTCGTGCCAGCAAATCAAGATACAGATCGGACACTTGGATATGCGTGTTCTCAACAGAGGTTACAGGCCGCCGCCCCAAAGCATTTACCCGTGCAAGAAGCTCGGAGAATGCAAACGGCTTGGTGAGATAGTCATCCGCACCTGCCTCCAGACCTGCAACTCGATCGTCCACACCTGACACAGCTGTCAAAAATATTACCGGCGACTTGTTACCTGAAGCTCGTAAGCTCTTGACCATCGACAAGCCGTCCATCCCCGGCAGCATACGATCTATAACCAGCACATCGTATTCAGTTTGCAAACACTGAATCATTGCCTGCTTACCGTCAGCCAGCACATCAACAACATGCCCTGCTTCTTTGAAACCTCGGGCAGCGTAATCAGCTGTATGAGTGTCGTCCTCGACAAGCAGTATGTGCATGGGATCTTCCGTAATTTACCAATGGGTGATACAACGACTCAGGCAGCACCTTGTGTGCTGCCCAAGTAGACAGAGTACAGCACGCAGCGTGCAAGCTTGCTTCTCTTCGAGTATTGACACTACAGCTATAGAGGGTATTGCACCGACATTACTTTTTTGTATGATAAGACAATAAGATATCAACCCAATACCTGATGAGCCTTCTCAGCGATACTCAGTACTGATGGGTGGCGCAACCTTCGTTGTGGCGATATGGCGGTGAACGTTTCAGTTACACCGTCAATGGTGCCAATCTGCCGAGCATGAAAACATCTGATCACGTCATCAGCGATGACAACTGGAGCAGGAAATGCTCCCAGCCCAGCTTCGCCGAATGTTTTCATCAGCGCACTGTCGTCAAATTCAGCCACAATTTTGGGTGTTATTTCATGCTCATCGAACCAATGATCCAGACTGCGCCGCAATGCTGACGAGGAATCAGGCATGAGCACAGGTACTCGGGAAAGGCACTGAGGAAAGTCAACAGCGAGATCCTCTGTCCATTTCTGAGGCGCAAAAAATCCCAGTTTGCTCGTACCCAAAGAATGGTTATAGGCACGAACATTCAACTCAGTGGGCACCAAGCGGTCAGAGAGTACAAGATCGAGTTTGTGCACTGACAAGTCGGCAAGCAACGATTCAAGCTTGCCTTCAGAGCACGAAAGCTTGGCAGGAGTTTCTGAGCCCAACGATACGCCCAGAAGTTTACAGGCCACCAGTTTGGGGAAAGAATCCACTATTCCGACGCGTAACTCACGGATACTTTGCTCTGAGGTGCTTTGCAGACGCTGCGCAAGGGCAGTACCCACAGAAAATATTTCGTCGGCGTAGGTCTGCACGACTCGGCCTGTATCAGACAAGGTCAAGCCTCGCCCAACCCGGAGAAAAAGTGGCTCACCGATGACATCTTCCAGCAGTTTTATCTGACCGCTGACGGTTTGGGGTGTCAAATGAAGCACTTTTGCTGCACGCGCCACGCTGCCCTCACGGGCCACGGTGTAAAAATACAGAAGATGATTGTAATTCAGATGTCGCATTAGTAAATAAGACCTGTTGGGTGATCTCGGCCTCTTCCTGGTGGCCTGATACACAATCGGAAAGTGTTTAGTTATGTCATCAAATACTACGGTTTTTACGAGCATTTGGCTCTCAGAGACCGATATTTTCGCACTATAAATATTTTCCGACAGTTATTCAAATAGTGCTGCTTTTCAATAATATTGGTTATTTATTCTTTAATATCAATAGTTTAATAAATATGGGAATCGAAACTGACTCCGCAAAATAGGCGAGATACCAAACGAGATATTTTTATTCATAAAGATGAATGCAGTACCTAAAACTGCTGATACATATTCAACTACGAATTCAGAACTTATGGCCGATAGCATGGCATGAGCAAGTTAATTGAAAAGCCCGACAAGCAACTCAACTGGCAGCAACGCGCCATCAGAGTACTCAGCCATCTAAGCGTGCTCACGGCACTGGCAATGAGCAGCGTTCCGGCAAATGCGAACAACAGTGCTGGCAATCTGATGCTTACAACGGTTGACAGCTCTGGACGCATTCTGGAACACGTTGTAGTCTCATTGCATTCTCCAAGCCTCACCGCTGGGCTGCCGCTGCAACGGCCCATCAGCATAATGGATCAGAAACAGTTGCAATTTGCTCCCGGGGTATTGGCAGTGCAAAGCGGCACCATCGTAGAATTCCCCAATCAGGATGACGTTCGCCACCATGTCTATTCCTTCTCACACCCTAATGCCTTCGAACTAAAGCTCTATCATGGCGAATCAACAGGCGAGCAAACCTTCGAGCATGAAGGCGTTGTTGTGCTGGGCTGCAACATCCACGACGGCATGATTGGCTACCTGCGTGTGGTCGATACGCCGCTGTTCGAAACATCAGATGCCAATGGAGCGATCTCATTCAATGGCATAACACCAGGCGACTACGAATTGCAAGTCTGGCACCCGGATCTGGGCATGCGAATTAACCGTCAGCCAATTACTATCGACGCCGGCGATAGTCGCAAAATACTCCAAGTGACAACGAAGATGCAAGCTGCCCCCGATATCAAAGCGGCCCATCCTCTTCAATCACTGTTTGGCAACTAACCACCGCACGCTATGAAATTCACGTTCTATCATCGTGTGCTCTTGATGCTCTCTGCGCTGCTATTGCTCGTGCAGTTGGTAAATTTATCTGTGGTGCTCACAACGATAGGCAACGATGTCAAGAGCCAGCTACGCAATAGCCTGACTGCCGGAACAACACTCGTTGCACAGCTTGCCCAACGCCGAGTCGATCTGCTGCAAACCAGCGCAGAAGTGCTTGCTGCTGATTTCGGATTTCGTTCAACTATCGCCAGCGGCGATACAACAACCATTCAATCAGCGTTAGACAACAACCTTGATAGGATTGATGCTGACCTTGCAACGTTCATTACGTTGCAAGGTCAGCAAATCGGTAACACTACAGCCACAGCACTGGATCTGAAGAAGTACCAGAGCCTACTTGAAAAAAATGAATCTGAGGGAATCAGCGCAGACACTTTAGTGCTCGACGGTATCGCACGACAAGTCGTGGTTGTGCCTATCAAAGCACCACTAACTATCGGCTGGCTTGTATTGGGCTTCTCACTAGATAGCGATGTAGCTCAGGGATTCTCCAATCAGGTTGGCATGCACGTCACTTTCGCAAAAGAACAGCGAACACCCATATTTTTTGGCTCCTCGCTCACAAAAACCCAACAAAATGACCTGCCTTTAGCAAGGCACACGTTGCAACAATCGGATCACGGGCAAGTTGTCACTATTGAAAATTACCAGTTCCTGACTGCGCGAGTAACACTGGGCTCAGCGCCATCGCCTGTAGTAGCCGTGCTACACACCTCACTCAGTGAAGCGATGGACGGCTATTATAAGGTCCGTCTACACCTGCTCTATTATATGGCACTAAGTCTTGTACTGGTACTGGGCTTGGGATCTTGGTTTGCCAAGGGCGTTACTCGCCCAGTAAAATTACTGGCAGCCGCTGCAGTGCGTATTCGAAACGGTGACTACCAGACAGTATTGACGACCACACTAGACTCACAGCGCGGTGATGAATTTGGTCAACTGATCGGTGTATTCGATGAAATGCAACTGGGTATCGCAGAGCGCGAAGCCACCATTCTTCACAAGGCATTATTTGACGAACTCACTGAGCTACCAAATCTACGTCACGCCCAAGATGTTCTGAGCAAGATGATTGCAGAAACAAACCCGTGCAATGTGTCATTGCTTCTGTTTGGCATAAACCGATACCGACAGATTGTAGAGACCCTAGGGTATGCGGTTGGGGAATCAGTGATCAAGGAACTAGCGAATCGACTTAAAGACATCAGCAAAGATACGCAATTTGTAGCACGAATCTCCACGGACGAGTTTCTACTGATATGCCCTGACCTGCGAATGTCAGACAGTATCAGTTACGCAGAAACGCTTATTAAATCTCTTACACGCGCAGTACAGCTCGACCAGGCAGAGGTAACACCCGATGTAAGTGCAGGGGTTATAGGAGTACCCGAGGATGCAGACAATACCACTGATGCACTTCGCAGAGCCAGTATTGCTTTGGCCGGCGCACGTGAAAAGAACTTGCTTGCCAGTAGGTACAAAGAAGGCACTGACGAAATCTATATTCGCCGGTTGTCTATCGTTGCTGATTTGAAAATAGCTGTAAAGCAAGATCAGTTATTACTGCATTTTCAGCCAAAGATAAACATGTCTACCGGCGCTACAACAAGTGTTGAAGCACTGGTTAGATGGATACATCCTGTGCATGGGTTTATGGCACCTGATGAATTCATTGGACTGGCGGAACAATCAGGCAACATCGGCATGCTGTCTCAATGGGTGCTCAATGCCGTCATTGCGCAGGTTAGCACGTGGAATCAGCGAGGCATTCACCTCAAAGCGGCGGTTAACTTGTCGGCACTGGATTTGCAAGATGAATCACTGTTGCCACGCATCGAGTACCTGCTCGACACGCACAAGGTAGCCCCTACACAACTTATTGTAGAAGTCACGGAAAGCGCCATGCTAAGAGACACACAGCAAGCACTGACTACGCTAAAACGTATGCGATCTATCGGTATCACAATCTCCATCGATGATTTTGGCACAGGATACTCTTCACTGGCAAAGCTTAAAGATCTACCTATTGATGAGCTAAAAATAGATCGTGCGTTTGTAATTGATATTGAACCCGAGACTCCCAAAGCCAAGATCATCAAAGCCATTATAGATCTTGGCCACAGCATAGGGTTAACGGTCATTACCGAAGGCGTAGAAACACAAGCGGAATGGGATTTACTGGATACACTAGGCAATGACGTAGTGCAGGGGTATCTCATTTCAAAACCATTACCCGCAGCAGATTTTGAGGCATGGTGGATTGACCGCTATCCGAACTCTTCGGCCGATGCAGCCTGACAAGGTAGAGATACGCCCTATGAACACAGAAACCGACAGTGTCGGGAGGTGCGTTATTGCCAGACAAACAACATGTGTGCGATTTCAGGCACAGCTCATAGGCGTTGTCTTGAGCGTTGCCACCGTTTTACTAAGCACCCAGGCAGCAGCCAACAACAATGCACGCATAATAGCCACTGGTGGCGCCACCAGTATAGAGGGCAGTGCGGGCGGTGGTATTGTTCCTTGGGCAATTCTTTCAGGCTATGCCGATGAAGACCAGAAAGGGGGAGCTGCCGCTGTTAGCCATCTCGTTTTGGACGACTTTGACTTTAGCACTCTAGCGGTGTCGTACAACCTAGGTAACCGTGTAGAATTTTCGGCCGCCCGACAACGCTTTGATATTGATAGCGTAGCAGCCAGTGAAGAACTGGAACAAAATGTCTTTGGAGTAAAATTGCGGCTGGCAGGCGATCTGATCTATACCCACATTCCACAAGTTTCTCTGGGCATACAATACAAACGCAACACCACATTCACCATTCCCCAAAGCGTCAGTGCTGTAGATAACAGCGATGTCGATTTTTATCTGGCCGCAAGTAAGCTGTGGCTTAACGGGCCATTTAATCGTTCCTTATTCATCAACGGAACCTTGCGCGCCACACGCGCCAATCAAATTGGACTAATGGGCTTCGGCGGGGATCTGAACCGTGATCACGAGCCCGTGGTGGAGCTCAGCGCCGGTGTGTTCATTAACCGTCACTGGGTGGTCGGCGCAGAATACCGACAAAAACCAGACAACCTGAGTTTTGCAAAAGAAGATGACTGGCGCGATGTGTTCGTTGGCTGGTTTCCGAACAAACGCCTATCGATGGTCCTGTCTTGGGCAAGCCTCGGTTCAATCGCCGGATTCGACGACCAGAGTGGACTCCAACTATCTGTGCAAATAAGCCAATGAATAAGAAATACAAACTCCAGACAGCAGGCGCTTTGCTAATGATGCTGTGCCTGTTATTAAGCGCTTGCTCAACAGCCCCAAAATTGGCCAAAGCATCTCCGGGTACTCATTCAGCGCCTGCCTCAGATGAGTTGTACTTGGAGCTGGGCGGCCAAGAGGGTATTCAGGCTATAAGCCACCGATTTATTAAAATGATTGCGGCCAATAGACACGTAAGAGCTCGATTTGAAAAAACCGATATTGGTCGATTCGATCGAATGTTCAATGAGCATATTTGTTTTTTGTCAGGAGGTCCTTGCACCTACACTGGAGATACCATGGCAAAAACACACGGGGGAATGAACATACAATCCAGTGAATTCAATCAGATGACTGCCTCATTGATGCAAGCGATGGATGCCGAGAAGGTACCTGTTACTACTCAGAACAAACTACTAGCAATACTCGCCCGCATGCGACCCGAAATCATAAAACAGTAATGATGCAACAATTATCTGAAGAGGCTGACAACCACAGGTATGTAATGATCGACCAGCATGATTCCAAACAACCACATCAAATAGTTGATAGAGAATACAAAGGTTTTAATAGGCTGCTTGGTGGCTTCATCGTCAAACATTTTCCAAGCATGCCATAAAAACATTGCGCCAAGCACAATGGCACCCACCAGATACAAAGGGCCACTCATTTGTATCAGGTAAGGCAAAATAGTAACCAGCACTAACAGCACGGTGTACAGAAAAATCTGCACCCGCGTAAACGGTATACCGTGTGTAACCGGCAACATGGGGATGTCCACTTTTGCATAGTCGTCCCGCCGATGGATAGCCAGGGCCCAGAAATGTGGCGGCGTCCAGATAAACACAATCAGAAACAGTAACAAAGGCGCAGCCGTCACCTCATTGGTCACAGCAGCCCAGCCAAGCACTGGGGGCATGGCACCGGCAGCTCCTCCAATCACAATATTTTGTGGCGTGGCACGCTTGAGATAGACCGTATAGACAATGGCGTAACCAATCAGTGAGAAGAATGTCAGCACAGCGGTAAGGACATTAACCAGTGTCACCAGCATTACCATGGCGATGACACCGATACTGATGGCAAACACAATACACTGCCTGGTAGTTAAGGACCCTTGGGGAATGGGTCTGTTCTCGGTGCGCTTCATGATCGCATCGGTGCGCTGATCAATCACGTGGTTAATGGCGGCAGCCGAACTCGATGCCAGACCGATACCCAACAGACCAAAAAACGTTTCCTGCAGCGGCAACCACAATGGTACGGCCAACGCCATACCGACCAGCGCTGTGAATACGAGCAACAAGACAACCTTGGGCTTGGTGATTTCGAGATAATCTCGCCAATGCCGCACAGTGTGGCTGAACACGGTGTCAGCCTGTTTGATCTGGGATGTGGATTTCATGAGGATGAGATTAATGGGGCAACCCGAAGGTGTGTGGGTCCCGCGTCGAAAGATTACCCGATGCGTGAAACTTTTAACAGGTGCTTTATGTCTTTGAGCATCAAATTAGGCTCTAAGTCGGCCGGAAACCGCAACATCAGATTGCCGAAGGGATCAATTAGATAGATAGCGTCGGGCAAAGGAGCCATCCCGGTTTGCGCCTCGATGATCTGTGCGCCCAGTACAGACTGCTCTTCGGCACTTCCGGTTGCTGCGATAAGTCCCGGGTGCTCCGAGAGCAGGGCTGGGCTAATCTGCGTTGGCGATGCCATAACCACTGCACGCTGCACTCGATCCATTCGATGGTTGAGTGCCAGACGCACCTGACGCATGTGGTACAAATTACGCTCGCAAGCGTCCAGACACTCGCCTTGTGGCACATAAAGCATAGTCCACACACCTCTTATAGAGTCCAGATTGAACTCCTCAGTAGCCCCTTGCAGTGTGAATTCGGTCAGAGGAACCGCAGGCTTGATCAGCTCACCACGGGCGGTGTCACCTAACGTACCGCCACTGGTACGAACCATCTGTAAGTAGATGCTGGCAAGAATAAGTGGCACAGCAAAAATGGCAAAAATCGAAACCAGCTTTATTCTGGATCGCCTGCGACTGGCAGGGTCAATCTGCGGTAACGCTGGTTGCGGGGACTGCAGGGTGTTGGATGTATCGCTCATGATGTCAGTTACCTACTCGTAAACCTACCTGTCAAAAAAATTACGTTTCAAGCGCATCCGGAACAATCTTTTCCAGGTTTACCACCAGAAAAATACCCGTTAACGCCAGAGCCATGGCGAACCACTGGAACGCATAGCTGTAATGCTTGGCAGGTCCTGATGCAGCAGGCTGCCAGTTGGCTTTCAACCATTCGGGCCGCGACGTTAACACAGTCGCGGTGCTCGAATCGGTTCCCAGTGATTGAGCTTGCACCACAGCCGAGACTACCGGCTCGCCCAAGGTTTGCTCAATCGTGTCGTAGTCAAAATACTGAACGAGCTTTGGCCAGCCTTCACCGCCCGTAACAGCAGCGCCGCTGGCAAAACCTTGTGAGGGCCTGGACAAGTAGCCTTCGATCTCCACGCGCTGCTCTATTGCTGCATCTGGCAGAGTCACATCAGGCAGTATCTGGCGGCTTTGCCCCGGTGCCACCCATCCACGATTAACAAGCGCCAACTGTCCAGAATCCAGACTCAATACAGAAATAACCTCATACCCAGCTTGCCCGTTATACGTACGATTGTCCCACAGAAACTGCCGCACCTCATCGTAAGAGCCTGCCAGAGAGACACGCTTATAGCCAGCCGCGGCAACTGTTAGATCTGCGATTGAGCCTAAAGGCACAGCAGCCTCATCTCTGGCAGCCTCCGCAGCCTCTTGTAAGGATACTTTTAAGGCCGCCCTGTCCATCTGCCAGTTACCTAGCGCCAACATACATGACAGCACCACAATATACAGCGCCAACGCCCAAAGCTTTGGACGAAACCGACGGTTACCGATTCGCATAGTGGTACCCTCGTTTGCACAACACTATCAAGACGCTCCTGCTCCATGCTACTCGTAAAACTGATTGTTCTTCTATTACTCGGCTTCGTGATCATCAGCCTGTTTTCAGGCCTGTATTTCCTGGTTAAGGACAAGGGACAATCCAACCGAACAGTAAACGCACTTTCTGTACGTATCGGACTGTCGATTGTAGCTATCGTGGTGGTGATGATTGCCGGTGCCACCGGCATTATCGAGCTCAACCCTAGCCCTTTGTCGGGACAGACAAATACATCTTCAGCCGACCCGGACACTAAAACGCCTTCAGAACCCAATAGCGGTGGTGGCGGTAGACGACTTATCACCGAATGATTCTGAGTAACTAATAACCCCTCAATAATCGCGGGTCAACTCTTCGAAACACTCGGCCATCTCTCGTGCCGCAGCCCGTAAGCGCAGTAGCAGCCGAACAAATGAGAAAGGGCGGATAAACCGCCCTTTCTCATTGACATCAAACTTGGGCGCAGGACACTGGCCCCTATCGAGAGCCTTTCACCTGACGCTTACCGTCACAGCAAATACACGAAGATAAACAGCCCTAACCAGACCACATCCACGAAATGCCAGTACCAAGCCGCCGCTTCAAAGGCAAAATGGTTTTCAGCGCTGAAGTGACTTCGCATGGCTCGGAACATTACGACCATTAGTATTATCGCCCCCATGGTGACGTGAAAGCCATGGAATCCGGTGAGCATGAAGAACGTTGAACCATAGATACCGCTTGTCATTTTCAGGTTCAGTGCGTGGTAGGCATGGTAATACTCATAACCTTGAAGACCAACAAAGAAAAAGCCGATCGAAACCGTTGCGGCAAGCCACAAGATAAACGGCTTCCGGTGCCCAGCGCGAATTGCGTGGTGAGCAAAAGTACAGGTCAAACCACTGGTTAGCAGTAGCAGGGTGTTGATCAGTGGTAGACCAAACCAGCCCATCTGCTTGAAATCACCGCCGATATGCTCAGGGCCGTTACTTGGCCAGACATAGTTATGGCCAATATGCAGCACCTCGTTGGTCATTTCTGCACCACCACCGCCTATGCCGCCAAGCCATGGGCCAGAGAACGCACGCGCATAGAAAAGTGCCCCAAAAAATGCTGCGAAGAACATGACTTCAGAGAAAATGAACCACATCATGCACATGCGGAATGATGAATCCACCTGTGAGTTATATGTGCCTGACTCACTCTCTTTGGCAACAGTGCCAAACCAGCCAAACATCATGAAAACGACGATGCCGGTCCCAAGGAAGAACATTTCCTTCCCGAAAGGACCTTCATTGAGCCAGGTGGCAAACCCGTAGAAGAATATAAAGAGTCCTATAGATCCGACTATGGGCCAACGGGCGGCATGGGGGATGTAATAGGCTGATGTCGTACTACTCATACACGATCCTTTTGAGGGCCAACAACCCCCGGTTTTTCATCAACAAACTAGGGTTAACTTTGGTCAGCGCCTTCGCCTTGCTCGGGTGAGCGAAAGAAGGTGTAGGACAACGTCACTCTATCAATATTAATCGGCAAGTCTTCATCAATAATGAAGGTTATCGGCATGTCCTTGGAGCCTTGAGCTTCGAAGGGCTGCCTTGTAAAGCAGAAACATTCGGTCTTGTTAAAATATTTAGCTGCCGCAAATGGCGAAACACTAGGGGTCGCCTGTGCAACAACAAATTCATCAGTCAGGTTTTGTGCAAAGTAACTAGTGGTGTAGAGCTTACCCGGCTGCACGCTCATGGTTTTCACTTCAGGTCTGAAAATCCACGAACCGCCCTGATTGATACTGGACACAAATTCAACGATGACTTCACGATCATCCAATACCTGTGCTGAGGCAACAGACTCAACACTGACTCTGCCAGTCTTGCCGTTCAAACCTGTGATATCGCAGATGATGTTGTACAGCGGCACCATCGCATAGCCAAAGCCGAACATACCAATAGCCAACCCTAGCATTTGGCCGGCTACTTTCAGGTGTGACTTGGGTTTGACAGCGCTCACTTGGCTTGACTGGGCAACAGCGCTAGCTGATGCGTCGCCTGCGTGGGCAGTCTCAACATTCATAATATTTCTCCGCGGCCGAAGAGAATGTACAAAATACTGGTGGCATACAAACAAACAGCTATCACAGCCAAACTCAGCGGCAGTCGGTAGCGCCGTATGAAACCAGGCTTGTCGGCAATGCCTGTCTGGTGCACCTGCGAAGGAGCACCAGACGGATCTAAAGCCGAAGTACCATCAGTAGCGTTTTTGTCGCTCATCTGAGATCCAATACGTCAGTCGTCGCTAGTCTATCGAGTTACCGTACCAGCATCGAGAACTGGTGCAGTTTCGAAAGTGTGATAAGGCGCAGGCGATGCTACCGTCCACTCCAGACCTCTGGCACCTTCCCAAACTTCACTGGTCGCTTTTTCACCGCCACGAACACACTTGACAATGATGTACACAAACATCAGCTGGCTGAAGCCAAAACCAAAAGCACCAATCGTTGCAATCATGTTCCAGTCAGCGAACTGCAGGCTGTAATCCGGAATTCGACGAGGCATGCCAGCAAGACCTACAAAGTGCATGGGGAAGAACAGGACGTTGACGAAAACTGTAGAAATCCAGAAATGCCATTTGCCCAGAGTTTCGTCATACATGTTGCCAGTCCACTTGGGCAGCCAGTAGTAGGTGGCAGCCATGAGTGAGTAGACAGCGCCCGGCACTAGAACATAGTGAAAATGCGCAACCACAAAGTAGGTGTCGTGATACTGAATGTCTGCAGGCGTGATAGCCAGCATCAGACCAGAAAGACCACCAACGGTAAACATGATGACAAAACCAATTGCGAACAGCATAGGAGTTTCAAATGTCATGGAGCCGCGCCACATGGTAGCCACCCAGTTGAACACTTTCACACCCGTAGGCACTGAAATCATCATGGTAGAAAACATGAAGAACAGCTCGCCGGCCAAAGGCATGCCAGTCGTAAACATGTGGTGAGCCCACACGATGAACGACAGGAAGGCAATGGACGCCGTAGCGTAAACCATGGAGTCATAACCAAACAGAGGCTTTCGCGCAAAGGTGGGAATGATCGAAGACACGATGCCGAAGGCAGGCAGAATCAGAATGTAGACTTCGGGATGGCCAAAGAACCAGAAAATATGCTGGAACATAACAGGATCACCACCACCAGCAGCACTGAAAAAGCTGGTGCCAAAGAAACGGTCGGTAAGTAGCATGGTAACCGCACCCGCGAATACCGGAATGGTCGCAATCAACAGGTAGGCTGTGATGAGCCAGGTCCATACAAACATTGGCATCTTCATGAACGTCATGCCAGGGGCACGCATGTTGAAGATAGTGGCCACGATGTTGATGGAGCCCATCACTGACGATATGCCAAGGAAGTGAATGGCAAAAATTACGTAAGCAAAACTATCACCCATCTGCAGAACCAGAGGCGGATACAAAGTCCAGCCACCCGCCGGGCCACCGCTGTCCATGAACAGCGTGGATAGCATGATGGTAAAAGCGAACGGCATGATCCAGAACGACCAGTTATTGAGCCGTGGTAACGCCATATCTGGCGCACCGATCATCATCGGAATCATCCAGTTAGCCAGACCAACAAACGCTGGCATAACTACACCGAAGATCATGACGATAGCGTGCATCGTGGTCATGGAGTTGAAGAACATCGGATCAACAATCTGAATACCAGGCTGGAACAACTCGGCTCTGATAACCAGTGCCATTGCACCGCCGATAAAGAACATGACCAAGGAGAACCAGAGGTACAAAGTACCAATGTCCTTATGGTTAGTCGTTGTTACCCAACGCATAAGGCCAGGAGCAGGACCGTGCTCATCATGATCATGGTCGTGGCCTTGGTCATCGGCCGCATGATGGGTGACGTCAGTAGAACTCATCAGTTGACTCCCTCAGTTGAAATCGTGTCTGCAGCAGATGCAACATTTGCAGGTGCCTTGATGTCTAGCCCAGCGCGCAACGAACTGACATGCACAGGTTGTAGTGACTCACCTGTTGCATTACCCAAGCCGTTACGTTGGTAGGTGATTACCGCCGCGATGTCTGCATCACTCAGAACGCCACTGAACGATGACATCATGGTGCCTTCAACACCGTTCATAACGGTACTGATGTGTTTGTCGATACTGCCGGTGGCCACTTCGCTACCTGAGATCGCTGGGAACATTCCCGGAATACCCTGCCCCTCAGCTTGATGACAGCTCATGCAGTTAGCCTGATAAACCTTCTCTCCGGTGGCAACCAACTCTTCCTTGGACCACTGTCTGTCACTGGCCGTGTCAGCTTGAGCCATAGCTGACTGCTGATCGGCAACCCAGATATCAAATTCTTCCTGAGGTACAGCCCGCACAACGATTGGCATAAACCCATGATCTCGTCCGCATAGTTCTGCACATTTGCCACGATAGATACCAGGCTCTTCGATCCGTGCCCAGTTTTCGTTGATAAAGCCCGGAATAGCATCCTTCTTGATAGCCAGGTCGTGTACCCACCAGGAGTGAATCACGTCGGCAGCGGTGTGCAAGAATCGGATTTTGGTACCGACAGGTACAACGAGTTCGTTGTCGACTTCGCGAAGATACACTTCTTCATCACCGTTGAAGTCTCTACCAGGAAAAGCTGTTGCCAAATCGACATCAGAACCTTGCTGGCGTGCCTTGTTGTGCTCAGGATGCAGCTGGCTGAAAAACTGAACACCGCTGTCCATGTACTCGTAGTGCCAGCGCCACTGATAGCCTGTGACCTTGATGGACATTTCTGAATCGCTGAAATCTTCCATTTTGATCAACACGCGAGCCGCTGGAATGGCCATCGCGATTAAGATGATTAAAGGAGCAACTGTCCAGACGATTTCAACCGTGGTGCTCTCATGGAAAGTGGCAGGCTTGGCTCCTCGAGATTTGCGATGTAAAAACATCGACACGATCATCACGCCAAAAACCGCAGCACCAATGGCGCAGCAGATATAGAAGATACGCATGTGGAGGGTGTACACCTCGTTGCTTATCTCTGTCACGCCTCTGGGCATATTCAATGCGCCCCATTCAGCCCATGCGCCCGCTGGAAGCGCCATAAGCAGCACTGCCAGGAACGCCCAACGAACACCCGATCGGCAAACGCTAGACCTCATAAACTACTCTCCGAAAAATTCAAAAGCTGATAACTCAATTTTTTATAAGCGGCTCAAAATCACTGAAGCTGTAGTTCGCGTGATCATCGAGCGGGCTAAGTTAATTGGGGATCTTTGTCATTTAGCTGGGGAAGCGTAAACCTCTGCCCAGCGTTTGTAATTGGTCCATTAGGTACATCAGATGCTGCCTTCCTTATCAACATTTATTACTTGGTGGCACAAAACTTATTTGCCTAGCGCAGTCTGCAATTCGCCATAAAGCGCCTTTTTCTCCTGCCTATTCAGGCATCCGCCTAAGCAGTAACTTTTTCCATGGGCCGAAACACTTAACTCACCAACCTCAAAAACACTGTCTTTACAACGATATGACAACCGACTCCACCGACGCGGCAGGTTTACCGTCACATCGGGCGTATTGTAGCCCCACTCTACGGTTATAGCTTCATTATTGACAGTTATAACCTCCTGTCGGGATAACCTTTTCAACGTGCAGTAGAGGCAGCCGACTATAAAAACGATTTCCAGACCCGCGAACGGAATAACCATCCAAAGGCCGTACGTAGCCATTGCAATAGCCACGCCCATACAGATGATGCCCAAACTGGCAGCCAGATACATGTTTGCCTTCCAGCTCATGGAACGGTTAGCTGTGACGATTAATCGAGTGGTTGTACCCGTTTCATCTTGAACTTCAATCATAAATTACGCTCGGTCCGATGATTGTCCGCAATTATGCAAGCGAATATGAGGCCAAATGTAAGGCTAGATTGACACTCTGTCAATCAACCATATACGAAGTGGCGGAGCACCTCTGAGGCTAACGCCTTCGCCCCATCTTCTGGCTCCAGGATCCACGCAAACTATCGACCGATATTGTGAAATCACCAGATGTATCGCCCGACGATTTAAGCTCCCCCTTCCATCCATGCCCTTGAACAAGCTCAAGTGTTACAGGAAATCGGGATGAGCTTGGCACAGCTGAATTCAGGCGACTATTAACCTCTTTGGCCATTAGTCCTTTGCGCCTGCCCGTTGCCAGGTTACCTGCACCCAAGCTGCGCAACTCAAGCTGCAATGCTTCGATGTCTGGATAGTCCACTACAAGATTGTCTCGATCGAGCACTGGCGCGGCGAAACCTGCCGCCATCATAGTGTCACCCACATCATGCATATCTAGCAGCCCGAAACCGTGCAGGTGCGCATCGATTGTGGTCCACGCCTTTCTGTACTCAATAAGCGTGTCCGGGCCTGCACTCGTGAACATAATGACACCGCCTTTGCCCAGAACTCTGGCAGCCTCACTGAACACTTGATGCGGCGAATGGCACCACGGTAATAGGAGATTCGACACGACAAGATCAAAACTGCCATCTGCAAACGGCAAACTGTGCGGATCACAAGCGATACGCGCAGGGCTTTCAGGACGGGTCCGCCTTAACCATTTGGGCCAATTTCCCTGCAACTTCGCTGGACGACCGGGCGCAGGGTCCGCGCCTACTATGCTGGCTTCAGGATAGCGTTGCGCCAGTGCCTCCAGCTGATAGCCCGTGCGGCATCCCAGATCCAGAACACGTGTAGGCTTTATCGCTAAAAGCTCCAGTCGACTCAAAAGCCGATCACTGATAGTTTCAAAAACAGCCGCGTGCAAACCAAACGTGTCGTTTGATTTAATAAACTGTCGTCTGACAGCGCTAATTGGTGCAGGTTGTATAAGAGTACTCATAAGCCGCGCTAGTCTATAGTCCTTACACCTATTGATGGAAGAGTGAATTACGTGTTTAGTGCCGAACTTGCCCTACCCGCCCTGATTATTAGCATACTGGCTTATCTCGCCGGGTCCGTTTCCGCTGCGATCCTTGTTTGCCGCGCCATGGGACTGCAGGACCCAAGAACTGCAGGCTCTGGCAATCCCGGGGCCACCAACGTTCTGAGGGTGGGTGGGAAACTGCCGGCCGCATTAACGTTACTCGGTGACGGACTGAAAGGTTTTCTGCCTGTCCTCATCGCCTCAATGGTGACATCGCACCCACCCACAATTGCCCTGGCTGCTCTGGCCGCTTTCATCGGACATTTGTATCCTGTGTTTTTTCAATTTGAAGGTGGAAAAGGTGTCGCTACCGCGTTAGGCGCATTACTCGGGGTCAGTTTATCGGTAGGCGCTCTCGCACTGATAACCTGGCTAGCCATAAGCTTGACGTTCAAACGCTCATCTTTATCCGCACTGGCAACGTTCGTACTGGTCCCACTCTATTTGCTGTTCGATGCTCAGCAAGCCTTGGCTGCAGGTTTTGTCATCATAGCTGTTTTCCTTTTCTATACCCATCGTGGAAACATCAGCCGCCTGCTTGATGGCACTGAGCCTGTCATTGGAAAGAAATAGAAAATTGCCAGTCATTGCAACTAGAGAATATTGAATGGGACTTTTACAAGACGGTAAATGGGTCGACCAGTGGTACGACACAAAATCCTCTGGTGGCCGATTCGTTCGTAAGGCACCCCAGTTCAGAAGTTGGATAACACCTGACGGCGCAGCAGGGCCCAGCGGTGACAGCGGATTTAAAGCGCAAGCTGACAGATATCACTTGTACGTATCGCTCGCCTGCCCCTGGGCACACCGCACCATGATATTTCGGGCCCTCAAGGGCTTGGAGGCTATGATTTCAATATCGGTTGTACACTGGTATATGGCCGACAAAGGATGGACATTTCAGCCTGATGAAGGCGTTATCGCAGATACGCAAAATCACGCCGAATTCATGCACCAGGTATACACCTCGGCAATGTCTGACTATTCTGGGCGTGTAACGGTTCCTGTGTTGTGGGACAAACACACCAATACCATTGTCACCAATGAATCTTCCGAAATCATCAGAATGTTTAACACCGCATTTGATGGTATCGGCGCAGCCGCGGGTGACTATTACCCTGAGCATCTGCGCGCAGAGATTGACACAATAAACGAAAGAATCTACGACACCGTAAACAACGGTGTTTACAAGGCTGGATTTGCAACGTCGAAGGAAGCTTATGAAGAGGCAGTTGGCCCTTTGTTCGACACCCTTGATTATCTGGAAGAACGCTTGTCAACTCAACGGTATTTGACTGGCAATACAATAACCGAGGCAGATTGGCGTTTGTTTACAACACTGGTGCGTTTTGATCCAGTCTATGTTGGGCATTTCAAATGCAACATTCGCCGCATTGCAGACTACGAGCATCTATTTGGCTATACACGCGATTTGTATCAGCAACCGGGTGTAGCGGATACCGTTAACATGGACCACATTAAAAAACACTACTACGCTAGCCATGAAACGATCAATCCGTCTCGCATTGTACCGGTAGGCCCTGAGATCGATTACCTGCTACCGCATACAAGAGCTCAGCTTGGTTGATTGCGGTAGCAGGTGTAAGGCCTATTCAACGACCATTGGCCTAGTAGCTTAGTTAGAAATTTATACCGTGGCGTCATCACCCCAAATCTGATTCAAACGACGATCTCGCCCACAGGCAAAACGATAGCCGTTGTACCTGACAGGGCTTTTTTTGTAGAAATCCTGATGGAAACTCTCAGCCCCTTTAATGGGATAGAACGTCGATAATGGCAGTATAGGGGTTACAACCTTTTGGTCAGGAAAACGTTCTACAGTTTCTTGAAATGACTTTTCAGCGAGTGCACGTTGCTCGTCAGTTTCAACAAAAATTGCACTCAGGTAGCTTGGCCCTTTGTCACAAAACTGTCCACGCGCATCAAAGGGATCGTGATTAACCCAAAAGTGCTGGAGCAGTTGCTCATAGCTCACAACCTCTGGATCGTAGGTGATTTCTACTGCCTCGTAGTGCCCAGTGTGATCACCGCTGTAAGTCGGGTCTGCCGCCGTCCCCCCGGTGAATCCGGAAACCGCCTCAGAGACGCCTTCCAGCTTCTCAAAATCTTTCTCCACGCACCAGAAGCAGCCACCAGCAAACACCGCTGTGGCTGCGAAAGCGGGTGCTGAGAGTACACAGGTACTCGCCACCGTCAAACAAATGGCGAAGCGCCTAACGGCCTTTCTAAATCGGTGTGTCGGTAATTGATGCATGGTGGTCGCGCCCTTGATTAGCTGGTTACGGGGTGGGACTATCGAACGCCCACTTGGTTCTGTACAAGATACCTGCATGTGAGAACCCTTACTCATTAAACAACTGCGCGGCCATTCCCGACCTATTTATCTGACGAACTTACGAAAATTGATAAAGCACTGGAAGCTGGTTAAGTTCGGCGTAACCTGTAGTCTGGATGCGAATGGCACTTACTTAAGCCTGCCATCCCCGCGCATGCGGGAATCAATGTCACGATACACATAGATTCCCACCTACGTGGGAATGACAATTGGCGAGTTTTCGCTTAAGTCAGTGCCATTCGTCTGGATACTAAATTTTTCTCGGAACTGCCCCATGAAATTATTCTACTCACCGCCGTCACCGTTTGCCCGTAAAGTCCATGCGTCAGTTATTGAACTTGGCATGATGAGCGAGGTAGAGCTGCAGGCTACATCGGTGCAGCCTGGCAAACCGAATCTCGACTATGCCAAAGCACAAAACCCACTCGGCAAGATACCCGCGCTGGAAACTGACACTGGCGAAACACTCTACGATTCGACGATTATCTGCGAATACCTCGACAGCTTGAGCGCCGGCACAAAAATACTGCCCAATAGCGGTATCGAACGCTACAAGGTGCTTACCCATCATGCCCTCGCTCATGGCATCTGTGAGGCTGCTGTCATCATTCGCTACGAGACATTTTTACGGCCTGAGGCACACCAATGGGATGTCTGGATTACTGATCAGTGGAGCAAGATAGACCGTGCACTTACATGGTTCAACGCAAACACTGATCAATGGCAAACAACGCAGGCAGACCTTGCACAAATTACATTAGGTTGCGCATTGGGCTATCTGGATTTTCGGGCAGCTGATTGCGGCTGGCGCGAAAACCACACTGCCTTGGCCGAATGGTTTGCACCTTTTGAACAGCGTGAATCCTTCCAATCCACGCTGCCGACTGCACCCGTATCCTAACGCTCTCGCGGCTCACCTTCAGGAGCACGTAGCACCAGGGTTTCGATCTCCTGCATCACGGCTTCTGATAAAGGTCCAAACTGTATGGCACCGGCGTTCTCGATCGCTTGATCAGGTGTGCGGGCGCCGGGCACGGGAGTATTGAACGACTCCTTGGCCAACAACCAGCAGAGAGCACCCTGCGCCAGAGTACGACCATCGCTCTGCAACAACTCGCGCAGGATATTCAAGTTAGTAAGATATTGCGCCGACGGACGCCCTTTATCGAAATATTCCATCCATTGAGCATCGGTTGACCGGATATCGTTTTCCGGTTGCACACTATCGGGGCCATACTTGCCAGAAAGCACACCCATGGCAAGCGGTGATCGAATCAAAGCAGTCAGTTTATGCTCCCGAACTGTGCTCTGAATAGTGGGCACATCCATAAAAATATTCATACCATGCTCCACCACTTCGTAAGATTCTCCATGCGCAGTCTGTGCAATATTATCTGGGAAATCTGTGCTCCATCCATACGAACCCACTTTGCCAGCCTTAACCGCTTTTTCCAGCTCCATAAAAATACCTTCAGCCTTTTCAACGCTCAGCGTATTCAGATGCAGCAACATCACATCAATGTGTTCTCGCTGAAGACGTTCAAGGCTATTCTCAATAGCGGTAGCGACACATTCAGGTTCAGTTTCTTCACCCAGAATTTCTCGCGTGCCCTCGTTGATACACAATCCAAGCTTTGTCACTAACACAGCATCCTGACGGCGTTTCAACGCACGCCCCAACAGTCGCTCAGAATGACCCGCACCATACGCCGGCGCTGTGTCAAATAGTTGAATGCCAGCATCCAGCGCTGCATGTATCGTCTTTTCAGATTGCTCGTCATTGGCATCTCCATAACCCCAGGACTCTACGCCCGCAGTGAAAGGGCCTCCGATGGCCCAGCAACCCATACCGATGCGCTCTATGTTCTTTTCAGGAAATTTCATGTGTTCCGTTTCATACGTTGAGAATGGCTTAGGCACATGTCAGTATTCGCTAGATCAACAATTCACAAAAAACACGTGAAGAACATGAAAGGCCCGACACCACTATGCTGTTTGAGGGCTTGAGTTGGAACCACTATTTATGCAATTATCGTTTCATGAATGAAACAACACTCAACTGGCAAGATTTACAACTGTTCCTCAGTGTGGCTCGAGCAGGTGGACTTGCAGCAGCGGGACAGAGCACAGGTAAAAGTGCTGCAACCCTAGGGCGCAGAATACTGGCTCTGGAACAAAGCACCGGCCTGGAACTATTTATTCGCCACTCTCACGGGTACGAACTTACGGATGAGGGTCACCAGCTGCTAGAGAGCGTAACAAACGTCGAAGCGATAATACTGCCTTACGATAGCGCCTTGAACGGTAGTGGCGGCAAAGTTATAAAACTCTCAGCAGGCAGCTGGATGACACAAGTTTTGTGCAAACATTTACCTGAGATTGTAAAAAACGACGAGCCCATTCGCTTGCGTTTCATCTCCTCCGAACAACGCCTTGATATCACACACCGTGAGACTATTATCGGCATACGTAACCAGAGACCAGAAGACCCAAGGCTTGCAACCCGCAAGATCGGTAGAGTGAAGTTTGCCAGCTATGCTACAGATGAACGAGTTCTTGACTGGATTCATGTGTCTGGCAACACACCTTCATCAGAGTGGCTAAGAAATCAAGCGTTTGCCCGCGCACCTGTGGAAGTCACTTCACCCACCAATGCCATGGACCTTGCCCTGACAGGTGTTGGCCGTATTGTATTACCAACGTTTGTAGGTGATACACAAGACAATCTGGTACGGGTGACACCTCTTATAAAAGCCCTATCACATGACCAATGGTTAGTAGTTCATCAAGACGACAGGCATCGGCCTGATGTGCGCACCGTTATTAACAGAATATATAAAATTGCCAAAGCACTGCATACTAAGCATTAATAACATACACAAACGTTGACACATCATGATCAATATCCTGAGCTGGAATATTCAAGCTGCCAAAGGCGTTGACGAGATAACTAGCATTGAGCGTATTGCCAGTGACATAAAGCGCCTATCCGATGCTGACGTTATCTGCCTGCAAGAAGTACTGACAACCTCTGAGGATGATCAGGCATCGCAGCTTGGCATGCACTTTCCTGAACACACGCCTGTTTTTGGTGCAGCCGTGGACCGGCTGGATACTCACGGCAGGCTGCAGTTTGGTAATCTGATATTGTGCCGCCTGCCACTGTTAGCCATCACCATGCACAAGCTGCCACAACCGGCAGAACCATCAGCGAAACACATGCCACGCCAAGCTATTGAGATACTCATAAACCACAATGACAATCCGTTGCGCGTCGTAACCACCCATCTGGATTACTTTGCTGAAAAACAACGAAGCGCACAGATCGCCTACCTTTCAGCTCACCACACCGAGTCTCAGCAACGCCAAAAAAATCCTTCACCACAGGGTGGTGAGGCACAGTTCGCATCCATCGCAGAATCCGCCGACAGCATTTACTGTGGAGACTTCAACATGAATGTGGACTCACCAGACTATGCATTACTATCAGGCACTGCCAACGGCGATACAAATCCACTTGTCGATTGTTGGCGCCTGTTGCATCCTGCAAAGCCCCACCTGCCCACCTGCGGAATCTATGATCACAAGCAATGGCAGGAAGGACCACATTGTCGCGATTTTTTCTTCGCCTCCACAACGTTAAGCGGCAACGTTAAAACCATTAATGTCGATACTGAAACAGCAGCATCTGACCACCAGCCACTGGTTATGACGTTAGAATGACTGCATCCTACCTTACTGGCCTGGGCATAGGTTTTGGCCTGATTCTCGCCATCGGCGCACAGAATGCCTTTGTATTGAGGCAGGGCCTGCGTGGCGAACACGTGTTGCTCATCTGCCTGACATGTGCAGTATCTGATGCCTTGCTGATTAGCGCAGGCGTAGCAGGCTTTGGCACGCTGGTTGGGCGCGCTCCATGGATCGAACCCGTATTCCGCATTGCTGGCGCACTATTTCTTTGCGGCTACGGCGTCCGTAACCTATGGTCATCTTATAAAACGCAACATGCGCTGAAGGCCGCCGACACGGCTGCGGTGTCGTGGCGTAGCGCGCTGGTGACCTGCCTCGCATTCACATGGCTCAACCCACATGTCTACCTGGATACCGTAGTGCTGCTGGGATCTACCTCCACACAGCACAGCGATCACAGTATTGCGTTTGCTTCAGGCGCTATCACCGCCTCGTTCCTGCTCTTTTTCTCTCTTGGCTATGGAGCTCGTCTACTGCAGCCAATCTTCATCAAACCCATAGCGTGGACAGTGCTGGACGCCATCGTGGGCATAATGATGTTATTTCTGGGACTAGGGTTGCTACTAGGAACCTGATGCGGGTCCGCACTTTTGGCGCTCCGGATTACTGTTTTTCAACCGTTCAGATGCCACTCGATATGATACCGTACCGATGCGGGCGATCTCCAGCCTGCGATGGCTACCCTACGTAGATGAACACGCGCATATTATTCAACATATTGATATTGCTATCCTTGGTTTTCAACCAGGTGGCTGCGTCGGTTCATGTCGTAACGCACTTTACACCCGCTGACAGTATCGCAACCGAATCGGACAGCCATCTGCACGACACGTTACAGGCCCCCCACCAGCTGCAGAAAAAGCAGCAC
>JALZVU010000149.1 GCA_023301795.1 Granulosicoccus sp. | reverse complement strand
CTGGTCATGGTTCTGCCTATCGGCACGGAAGAAAACTTTGTCGGCATAGTCGATTTATTGACTGAAAAAGCGTGGATCTGGGACGAGACAGGAAATCCTGAGAACTACAGCATCCAAGACGTGCCTGCTGACATGGTAGAAGACGTCGCTAAATGGCGCGAGGAGTTAGTTGAGTCTGCTCTAGAGATGGATGATGCGGCTATGGAGCGTTATTTCGAAGGTGAACAGCCTGATATCGCCACACTCCAGAAATGTATCCGCAAAGGCACCATTGATCTGGTCTGGTTCCCGACATTTTGTGGTTCTGCGTTCAAGAACAAAGGCATTCAGCCTATGCTCGACGGCGTTGTATCGTATCTGCCAAGCCCCACAGAAGTTGTTCCGCAGCCTGAAGTTGATCTTGAAGGTAACGAGACGGGTGAAGTCGCCATTGTTGATCCTAACAAGCCACTGCGTGCACTTGCGTTCAAAATCATGGACGACCGTTACGGCGCACTGACGTTTATCCGCATCTACTCTGGCAAAATTGCCAAAGGCGACACGGTCCTGAACACATTCACAGGCAAAACCGAGCGCATCGGCCGAATCGTGGAGATGCACGCTGATTCTCGCCAGGAACTTGATTCAGCACAGGCTGGTGACATCGTTGCTGTTCTGGGTATGAAGAACGTACAGACTGGTCACACACTGGCTGATCCGAAGCACCCGGCAACACTCGAGCCTATGGTCTTCCCTGATCCGGTCATCTCTATCGCTGTGTCTCCTAAAGACAAGGCGGGTAGTGAGAAGCTGGGTGTGGCTATCGGCAAGATGGTCGCAGAAGATCCTTCTTTCCGCGTCATGACTGACGAAGAGAGTGGCGAGACTATCCTTATGGGTATGGGTGAGTTGCACTTGGATATCAAGATCGATATCCTCAAGCGTACACACGGTGTAGAAGTAGAAGTGGGCAAGCCGCAGGTGGCTTACCGCGAAACAATATCGTCCAAAATCGAAGACACCTACACACACAAGAAGCAGTCTGGTGGTTCAGGTCAGTACGGCCGTATCGATTACACCATCGAGCCTGGTGAGCCGGGTACTGGTTTTGAATTCGAGTCGAAGGTTACTGGTGGTAACGTTCCTCGTGAATTCTGGCCTGCAGTAGAAAAAGGCTTCAAGACGTCCATGGTTGAAGGCGTTCTTGCTGGCTACCCACTGCTCGACTTCCGCGTTGTGCTCACGGATGGTGCTTTCCACGCTGTTGACTCCTCTGCTCTTGCTTTTGAAATTGCAGCAAAAGGTGCTTACAGGCAGTCAATTCCCAAGGCAAGTCCTCAAATCATTGAGCCTGTCATGAAAGTTGATGTGTTCACACCTGATGATCACGTGGGTGATGTTATCGGTGACCTTAACCGTCGCCGCGGCATGATTGCAGGACAGGAAGCTGGCCCAACAGGCGTTCGTATCAAGGCTGACGTACCGTTGTCCGAGATGTTTGGTTACATTGGTGATTTGCGTACCATGACTTCTGGCCGTGGCCAGTTCTCAATGGAATTCAGTCACTACAGCCAGTGCCCCAAGAATGTTGCTGACGTTGTTATCAAGGAAGCTCAAGAGCGTAAAGCGGCAAAGTAATGCTCCATTAGGAGTAGCTTGGTACGCCTCGGGCAGAACGCCTCGGGCAGAACGCCTCGGGCAGAACGCCTCGGGCAGAACGCCTCGGGCAGAACGCCTCGGATTGGTTCGGAGGCTGCTAGGCGGTAGAAAAAGGGCATGTGGTTTTTACTACATGCCCTTTTTTTTGCCAAAAAAAGTGCTTGTCAGTTGGATCGATAAATCTACTGATGGGCGTTGGGGAGTGTTCAATATTGCGGACATTCGTTACCTCTGCCATTATGCAAAGCCGCACCACACTAATGGCACAGATTGACCGTTCCCTCAAACCTATTCCTTGCACGTTAGCGTATCCAAGACCATTGGCGTTGACGACAGCGCTTCCCACTGCCTGAAAATCCGGACTTATGCTCGACACATCATCTACCAACCCTTCCGACAACACGTTGATGCCTGACACCATGATGTCAGTGAGAGACCTGTTCGGTCTTGACACCGATTTGCAAGTGCCCGGGTACTCTGAGCGCACCGAGCGGGTGCCGGATCTTGATCCCAGCTACCTGTTCGACCATCGCACCACTATGGCGATCTTGTCAGGGTTCGCTAATGACTGGCGCGTATTGATTTCCGGATTTCATGGAACGGGTAAATCAACGCATATTGAGCAGGTAGCAGCGCGCCTTAATTGGCCATGCCTGCGAATTAACCTTGACAGTCACGTCAGCCGCATCGACCTTATCGGTAAAGACGCTATTGTGCTTCAGGATGGCAAGCAGGTTACTGAGTTTCAGGATGGAATCCTGCCTTGGGCGTATCAGCGCAATGTAGCTTTGGTGTTTGATGAGTATGATGCGGGCCGACCCGATGTCATGTTTGTTATCCAGCGAGTGCTGGAATCTACCGGACAGCTGACACTACTGGATCAGAGTCGTGTCATAAAACCTCATCCGGCGTTCCGCTTTTTTGCCACGGCCAACACCGTCGGTCTGGGTGATACCACAGGGCTTTATCACGGTACTCAACAAATTAATCAGGCACAGATGGATCGCTGGTCGATCACCACAATACTGAATTACCTCGCCCCTGAGCGTGAGGTTGATGTGGTTCTGGCAAAAGCACCACATTTGCAAAATGATGAAGGGCGAAAGCTTGTCGAAAAGATGGTGTCCTTGGCAGGCTTGACCCGTAGCGCGTTCCGCAACGGCGATCTGGCGACCGTCATGAGTCCGCGTACAGTTATCACATGGACTCAAAATCTGACTTTTTTCAAGGAAACAGGCTTGTCGCTGGAACTTGCGTTCGTGAATAAATGTGATCCGGCAGAGCGGGCTTTGATTGCCGAACTGTATCAGCGAGTCTTCGGTGAAGAGCTGTCTGACAGCAATGGCTGACAAGCACCCGCATCAGATTGGTGAGGTGCAACCAAAAGGTGCTGCGGGGCATGACGGCGCGCAGACTGGCAGTTCACTGCCCAAGCCGCTGAGCGTTGGTTTTAAAACCTCAACAGGTGCCTGTGCTCGAGCTATTGCGCAGGATACCTCCATCGATATCACCTTTGATGACAAGGCTTCTGATGTCAATGGCATGGTGTTGCCTGAAATCCCAGTGGACGCAACGCTTGCGGAGCGTTTGCAGACGCGTGGTCGTAGCGATGCGATAGCCCTTCACAAGCAACATCACGATCCTCGAACCCATCAGCGTTTTCAGCCCTCAACCGACACTTCTCAGCGCTTGCATCACATGGCAGAGCAGGCCAGGGTAGAGCTTCTGGGCGCAACGGAGCTGGAAGGCGTTGGTCGTAATCTGGATGCCGCAATGGATGGGCGTTACCAGTTGCTACTGGACACCATCGCAAAACCTGCCGTGGCTCTGGAAGAGGTCGCTGAACCTCGCCTCGGTATCGAGCATGCACTTTCGCTCTATTTGCGCGAGCAACTGAGCGATCGTCCACTGCCACCTGCCGCCTCAGAGGTTTTGTCAGATTGGCGTCAGTGGCTAGACAGTGACGTGCAAGAGAGATTTGACGTCGATAGCTTCGATATTAATGACCAGAAGAGCTTTGCACGCGCGCTGGGACAGTTACTGCGTTCATTAAATCTTGAAGATGGCGAGGAGAGCGATCCTCAAGATGATCTGGACAATAGCGACAAACCGCCCGACGAGCAGTCCTCGGAGGAAGACGACTCGGACATGGGTGAGTCAGACAGTACTTCGATGCAGGATGATGGCGAATCAGACACTGTCGATGATGAAGGTAGCGCTGATGATGCCAGCGATACGGTTGAGCCAGAGGAGGACATGCCGGAAAATTCCTCGGAGAATGCCGGCAGTGAATGGCGTTCGATATCTGCGGATGTCGTTAAGCGAGATATTAACGATTACCACGTTTATACACGCGAATTCGATGAGGTTATCCGACCGCTTGATTTGTGTGATCCAGAAGAATTAACACGACTACGCCAAACGCTGGACACGCACATCGGTGATCTTCAGCGCTCAGTAGGGCGTTTCGCAAATAAATTGCAACGTGTGCTGATGGCGCAGCAGCAACGGTCATGGGAATTCAATCTGGAAGAAGGTCAGCTCGATACTGCAAGGCTGGTACGGGTGCTCACTGATCCCATGATGCCGCTGACATTCAAGCAGGAATCTGAAACACCGTTTCGCGACACCGTTGTCACGCTGCTTCTGGACAATTCAGGTTCCATGCATGGTCGTTCCATTCGCGTGGCAGCGGTGTGTGCCGATATCCTGTCTGCCACCCTTGAGCGCTGTGGTGTGCGTGTTGAAATTCTTGGCTTCACCACTGGTGCTTGGAAAGGCGGTAAAGCACGGGAAAAATGGGTGGCAGGTGGCTACCCCACCAACCCGGGTCGCCTAAATGATCTTCGCCATATCATCTATAAATCTGCGGATACGCCGTGGCGTCAGTCGCGTACCAATCTTGGATTGATGATGCGCAAAGGTCTACTCAAAGAGAATATCGATGGTGAGGCATTGCAGTGGGCACATGGCCGATTGCTACAACGTCCCGAGCAACGTCGTATCCTAATGATGATTTCGGATGGTGCGCCTATCGATGACTCAACGCTGTCAACCAACCCCGGCCGATTCCTTGAAAAACATCTTCGACACGTTATCGCACAAATTGAGCGTCAGGACGATATCGAGCTGGTGGCTATCGGAATAGGCCACGATGTCAGGCAATACTACGCCCGTGCAACAACGATCCACGATGTGGCACAACTTGCCGATGTCATGACGAGCCAGTTTGTGGAGCTTTTTTCAGCCAACCGTGCTCGAGCGCCTCGCTGAACATACTGTTGGCAGCTGCCCATAGCGTATCCGAGCCGATACCAATCTTTCCGGTACGGCTCACTACCTGATCAATGCTTACATCGTAGTCAATCCAGGTGCCGCCGTTGGTGAGCATATTGAGCATGATGGGTTGCAAGCGATCAACCGCTTTGGCAAATTGCGCGTCGGCGGTTTGTGCCTGTTCAAACTCATGCCACAGTGCACCCAGAGTGCTTGATTGATCATCAGGTAGTAGCCCAAACAGGCGATCGGCAGCGGCTTGCTCGATAGCAGCCTGATCAGGGTTCTGCTTTCCGTGGATAGGCTCGTCACCTGCATCAATTTCCACAATATCGTGAACCATCAACATCATGATCACGCGTTCTACATCCACTGGCTGATTGGCGTGTTCATGCAGGATACGGGCGAACAGCGTCAAATGCCAGGAATGCTCAGCACTGTTTTCCTGGCGCGAATTGTCAGTAATACGCGTTGCGCGATTGATGGTTTTCAATGCATCAATGGCCGCAAGAAACGTCAGTTGTTGCTGCAGGCGCGGTGTTAGTGATTGCAGCCACTGTGGGGCAGGCGGGTTTTTGATCGGATTGGTGGGTGTTGGTGATGCTGGTATTTCAGGCATATAGCTCTCGTAGGGTTACCGCTAGATCAAGATTGTGAGGATAGCTGTTTGCTGCAGGATTGTTCTATCGAAAATTTGACCATTTGGAAAAAAATTGCTTTAATCGATTGATCGACCTATCGCTTGAGGAGTTTGCACTATGAGTTCGAGCACCATCGAACAGCTTCAACAGGACTTGCATCCACCACTCACCCGCCACGAGGCGCTGGTTGAGTCAGATCGCTGTTATTTCTGCTATGACGCTCCGTGTGTTACCTCTTGCCCCACAGGTATCGATATCCCGTTATTCATCCGGCAGATAAGCACGGATAATCCCAAGGGTTCAGCGCGCACCATTTTTAATGAAAATATTCTGGGTGGCATGTGTGCCCGAGTGTGTCCTACCGAAACACTGTGCGAGCAGGCTTGCGTTCGCAATACGGCCGAAGATAATCCAGTGCGCATTGGTGAGTTGCAACGCTACTCCACTGATCATCTAATGCAAACGGGTAAGCAGCCGTACACACGGGCAGCTGAAACCGGACGCAAGGTGGCCGTTGTGGGTGCAGGGCCTGCAGGTCTTGCGTGTGCACATCGGCTTGCGCTATATGGGCACGATGTCGTGATTTTTGATGCCATGCCAAAGTCTGGAGGGTTGAATGAGTATGGAATAGCGGCCTATAAGACGGTGCAGGATTACGCGCAGGCAGAAGTGCAATACATAGTGTCTATTGGCGGTATTTCTATAAAACATAGCCAGGTGCTGGGTGTTGATATATCGCTTGATCAGCTAAAGGATCAGTACGACGCTGTATTCCTGGGCCTGGGTCTGGGTGCTGTTAATCAGGCAAGCGTGGAAGGGCAAGATCTTGAAGGCGTTGTCGATGCTGTTGATGTCATTCGTGAGCTGCGTCAGTCTGATGATCTAACAACACTGGACAAAGGGCGTCGTACCATCGTCATAGGCGGTGGCATGACGGCTGTTGATGCAGCGGTGCAGACTAAAATGCTGGGAGCGGAGGAGGTCACGCTGGTCTATCGACGCGGTGTCGACAGAATGAATGCCAGCATGTTCGAGCAGGATCTTGCGAAAGTTAATGGTGTGATGATCAGGACGTGGCTGCAGCCGAAAAAAATTCTGGGGGACGACGGTCGCGTCACTGGTATGGAGTTCTCGTACATGCATGATGCAGATGGGCAGTACGTGTCGACCGGGGAAACACTGCATATCGAATGTGATCGTGTGCTGATGGCCATCGGCCAACAATTTGTAGCCGGTGATACGAACGATGCCATAGAGCTTGCCAATGGTCGAATACAGGTCGATGAGCAAAAACGTACGTCCGACAAACACATCTGGGCAGGTGGGGATTGCATTGCTGGCGGCGACGATCTTACCGTTGCTGCAGTACAGGATGGCAAGCTGGCCGCCGAATCCATTCATGCAACGTTGCAGGAGTAATTGCACATGGCTGATTTATCCTCAAAATTTCTCGGTATTTCTTCGCCCAATCCGTTTTGGTTGGCCTCAGCGCCACCTACGGACAAGGAATACAACGTGGTGCGTGCTTTCGAAGCGGGTTGGGGCGGTGTTGTCTGGAAGACGCTAGGAGAGGCGGGTCCCAGTGTCGTGAATGTGAATGGACCCCGTTATGGTGCCATGTACTCAAGTGATCGCACCTTGGTGGGGTTTAACAACATCGAGCTGATTACTGATCGCCCTCTGGAAACCAATCTGACTGAGATCAAACGGGTGAAACGCGACTGGCCCGATCGGGCGATGATTGTGTCGTTAATGGTGCCCTGTGAAGAGCAAAGCTGGAAGGATATTCTGGCAAGGGTTGAAGACACAGGGGCAGATGGGCTCGAGCTTAATTTTGGTTGCCCTCACGGCATGTCTGAGCGCGGCATGGGAGCTGCTGTGGGTCAGGTGCCTGAGTACATTCAGATGGTGACTGAGTGGTGCAAGCTGTATTCAAAGCTACCTGTCATCGTTAAGTTAACGCCTAACATTGCTGACATCAAAGGCCCTGCGCGGGCAGCGCATGCCGGTGGTGCTGATGCCGTGTCGTTGATCAACACGATCAACTCTATTATCAGCGTTAATCTGGACACCATGTCGCCGGAGCCGTCGATTGATGGGTGGGGTTCGCACGGTGGTTATTGTGGTCCGGCGGTCAAACCTATCGCACTGAATATGGTGGCCGAGATTGCGCGCGATCCGCAAACAGCCAACCTGCCCATATCCGGCATTGGTGGTGTCACCACGTGGCGTGATGCTGCCGAATTTCTAGCACTGGGCGCATCCAACGTACAGGTGTGTACCGCTGCAATGACCTATGGCTTTAAAATCATTGACGAGCTAACCTCAGGATTATCAGACTGGATGGATGAAAAGGGTTATACCTCTGTCGATCAAGTAAGCGGCAAGGCCACCCCTAACGTCAAGGATTGGCAGAACCTGAATCTTAACTTTATTACCAAAGCTGTCATCGATCAGGATTTGTGTATTCAGTGTGGCCGCTGTCATGTGGTTTGCGAAGATACTTCGCATCAGGCTATTACGCAGACAGTGGACGGCAAGCGAAGGTTTGAGGTCATTGATGAAGAATGTGTGGGTTGTAATTTGTGCGTGAGTGTCTGCCCTGTAGATAACTGTATTACGATGGACACGCTGGAGGATGAAATTGATCCGAGGACCAATAAGCCTGTTGTGGATGAGTACGCTAACTGGACAACGCATCCAAATAATCCAATGGCCGTGAGTCGCTGACATACAGCACTATGGCTGCCTTGTGATGGTGGTTGCTGTGAGTTATTCAGCCTGCTGATATTCTGATGAGCGCAATATCGGCCCCTTGCGCACTAACTCCCATACTGTTGGTTTGGGAGGCTAGGGGGCGATATTGTTTTTCCACACTTGATATTTATTGTCGAGAGTCAAACTCGCCATTGCGGGGCTGGTCGATGGTACGCATACCATTGCTGGCCTGCTTAGCTGTGGCGTGGATTGCTCCAGTTGCGCCTGTATATGTCGCTTGAAAAGAGCCTCTGCTGTTCGGCCATTACACACGATGGTCTGCAGTTCCGGGTGTAAACTGATCAGCTCGACAATGGCATTTGGCCTCTCGGTTTTTCGCACAATGGCGCCGTCCAGGCTTCCGGGACGCTCGCAACTCTCAAGCACGTCCCACAGAGCAAAACCTGCGTGAGTGATGAGCTCGCAACGTTGTGCGTAGTTGAGTTGCTGATGGATGTCATAACTTGGTTTGTCGCCGGTGACCAGTGCGCAGACTATCGGCCATAAGGCGTTGCGTGGGTGGGCATAGTACTGTTGGAGCTGCAGTGATTTTTTTCCGGGCATGGTGCCAAGTATCAGGGTATGCATGTGCTCCCCAAGCAGTGGCGCGAACGAGTGGCTCACATCTTCCATTTCGCTCATGCTTTGATCTACAAGACAGACGTGTAGTGGGCGCTTGACCTGCTCATGGTTTGAGACCTTGCGTGATAATCAATCTGAGGGTGTGCTCTGCCTGCTGGTAAAGACTGTTTTCGTCCCCTGTATGCAAAGCGTGTATCTGCGGCTGAAAGTCTGCGTAATGCTGTGTGGATGCCCAGATCAAGAACAGCAGATGCAGGGGGCTGACCGCTGCCAGCCTGCCTTGGTCAATCCAGTCTTGTATTATCTGACACTTGGCATCGACCAGCGTTTTCAACTCTGATTGCAGAAATGGGCCGACCGCATTTCCTCCTTGCAGTATTTCATTGGCGAACAGGCGTGAGGCGTGTGGTGCGTCGCGTGAGAGCTGCAATTTCTGCCGAGTGTACTGCCAGATTTGCTCAATGGGGTCGCCATCAGGCTCCAGTTGCTCCAGCGGTTCTAGCCAGACATGCAGGGTTCTGCTCAGCACTGCGGCGTAGATATCATCCTTTGTGTGGAAGTAGTACAGCACATTGGCCTTGGACATGCCCGCATTGCGAGCAATCTGCTCCACGGTGGAGCCCCGGTAGCCTTGGGCTGCAAATACATCTAACGCGGCTGCCACAATCCTGGCCTCATTTTGGATCTGGATGCGGGTTCGCTTGCGTTGGGATAGTTTGTCTGGCAATTCACAACCCACAATTGTTGACCATCTGGTCAAGATACGATAGCGTGCTACAAAGTTCAAGCACCGTTCAACGCTAGCCGTCGGCATCGACTGGTTCGCAAGCGAGCGGTCTCAGTTTCAAACAGAGCGTGCAAGAGTCATGATCGAGAACCTCATTGGCGGGCAGCGTGTTGCCAGCAAGAGCGGTAAATCCCAATCGGTATACAACCCTGCCACGGGGGAGGCCATTGATGAGGTAGGGCTAAGCTCTGTCGATGAGGTCGCCGCAGCAGTAGAATCAGCCGCCGCCGCCTTCCCGGCCTGGGCTGCCACGCCACCGCTCAAACGCGCGAGCATCATGTTCCGCTTCAATGAGCTGATCATTCAGCACGCTGACGATATTGCACGTGAAATATCGCGTGAACATGGTAAGACGCATGACGATGCATTGGGAGAAGTGCAGCGTGGTCGCGAGGTTGTGGAGTTTGTTTGCGGAATTCCACAGATGCTCAAGGGTGAATTTTCCAGAAACGTTGGGCCACAGATTGACTCCTACTCTGATCGTCAGGCACTGGGTGTCTGTGTGGGTATCACGCCGTTTAACTTCCCGGCGATGGTGCCACTGTGGATGTATCCCGTGGCCATTGCCTGTGGTAACACCTATGTCCTGAAACCATCTGAGCGCGATCCATCCGCGGCGCTTATGGTGGCCGATCTGCTTAACCAGGCCGGTTTGCCACCGGGCGTATTGAACGTGGTGCACGGTGACAAGACTGCGGTAGATGCCTTGCTGGATCATCCGAAAGTACAAGCGGTAAGCTTTGTAGGTTCAACGCCTATTGCCGAGTATGTGTACAACCGCGGCAATCAGAATGGCAAGCGAGTACAGGCTTTGGGCGGTGCGAAGAATCACATGGTGATCATGCCTGACGCTGATATGGATCAAGCTGTGGATGCTCTAATGGGTGCAGGTTTCGGTTCGGCAGGTGAGCGCTGCATGGCAATTTCGGTGGCCGTGCCTGTGGGTGAGGAGACTGCTGATCGCCTGGTTGCGGCCTTGCGTCCGAAGGTAGAAGCATTAAAAGTGGGGCCAGCCGACGATCCTGACGCTGAAATGGGCCCGGTCATCACCGCTGATGCCAAGCAACGCATCACCACGTTGATTGACGGTGGCGTTGAGGCAGGTGCCGAGCTGGTGGTTGATGGTCGGCATATGTCCCTGCAAGGCTATGAGAATGGTTATTTTCTGGGTGGTTCGTTGTTCGACAAGGTGACCACTGACATGGAAATCTATAAACAGGAGATATTCGGGCCGGTTCTCGCTGTGGTGCGAGCGTCAGACTATAATGAGGCCGTTACGATGATCAATGATCACGAATACGGCAACGGCACGGCGATTTTCACCCGTGACGGCGATGCTGCGCGCTCGTTTGCCGACAGTATCCAGGTGGGTATGGTGGGTGTGAATGTTCCTATCCCTGTGCCGGTGGCTTATCACAGCTTTGGAGGCTGGAAGCGATCGATCTTTGGTGATCATTCCATCTACGGACCAGAAGGTGTGCATTTCTACACCCGGCTCAAGACGGTGACAACCCGTTGGCCCACTGGTATAAAAGAAGGTGCGGTGTTCGACTTTCCTACCTAATACTATTAGGCGACAAGAGCATGTTGTGCTCGCATTGAACAGTCACTGGCCCGGAGAAAAGACATGGCAATTTCCAGCAATATGCACATCAACAGTGAGCGTCTTTGGGACTCGCTGATGGAGATGGCGAAAATCGGACCAGGGGTTGCTGGCGGTAATAACCGTCAGACGCTCACGGACGAGGATGCTGTGGGTCGAAAATTGTTCGAGCGTTGGTGTGTTGATGCTGGCTGTAGCATGGGGCTCGATAAGATGGGCACCATGTTCGCCAGACGTGAAGGCACTGATCCGGATGCCTTACCTGTGTATGTTGGCTCGCACCTGGATACGCAGCCCACGGGTGGCAAGTACGATGGTGTATTAGGCGTGCTCGGCGGGTTAGAAATCATCCGGCAGTTGAACGATATGAACGTGAAGACAAAACATCCGATTGTGGTGGTTAACTTCACGAACGAAGAAGGCACGCGCTTCGCACCGGCGATGGTTGCATCAGGTGTGTTCTCAGGCGTACACACACTAGACTGGGCCTACGACCGTAAAGACGCCGATGGCGTACGCCTGGGTGACGAGCTTGAGCGTGTCGGGTATCTGGGTGATGAGGATGTGGGTGCTCGAAAGATGCACGCATTCTTTGAATTGCACATTGAGCAGGGCCCCATCCTGGAAAAGGAGGGCAAAGACATCGGTGTTGTCACGCATGGCCAGGGACTAAAGTGGTTAGAGGTGACGTTGATCGGTAAGGAAAGCCATACAGGCTCCACGCCCATGCCCATGCGCGTCAATGCCGGGCTGGGTATGGCACGCGTTACCGAAATGGTTAACGATATCGCCTTGAGTCACGCACCCTTGGCCGTAGGTGCCATCGGACAATGCGATGTGTTCCCGAACTCGCGCAACATCATTCCGGGCAAGGTGGTTTTTACGGTCGATTTTCGCCATCCGGACAAGGCGGTTATTGCTGATATGGAGGAGCGCTTTCGTGCGGGCTGTAAGGAGATTGCTGATGTCATCGGACTTGGCTTAAGTATTGAAGAGGTCGGCGGTTTTGATCCAGTAACGTTTGATGAAGATTGTGTCAACGCGGTGCGTGCTGCAGCCGAACGCCTTGGCTATAGCCATCGTGATCTGGTGTCCGGTGCCGGTCATGATGCGTGTTGGATCAATCGCGTTGCGCCCACGTCCATGGTCATGTGTCCCTGTGTTGACGGCCTTTCGCATAACGAGGCCGAAGAAATATCGCCTGACTGGGCTGCGGCCGGTACGAACGTTCTGTTTCATGCCGTGGTGGAAACAGCTGTCATTGTTGATTAGCTAAATCCGTGCAGTTGTATCAGGCGGGGTAGCTTCAATTCAACCCCGTATTGCAGTAAGTACAGATGTTGGTATCGAATGAACAACAGAGGAAAATTATGAGCACAGTGATCAAGGGTGGCACCGTTGTCACAGCCGATCGAAGCTATAAGGCTGATGTCAAAATCGAAAAAGACGTTATTGTCGAAATCGGCCAGAATCTTACCGGCGATAAAACGTTGGATGCGCAAGGCTGCTATGTGATGCCAGGCGGAATCGATCCCCATACCCATCTGGAAATGCCGTTTATGGGCACCTACTCATCGGATGATTTTGAATCGGGTACGCGTGCGGCATTGTCTGGCGGTACCACCACGGTAGTCGACTTCTGTCTGCCGGCACCGGGGCAGTCATTACTGGAAGCCCGCCAGATGTGGGACAACAAAACATCCAAGGCTTCATGCGATTTTTCGTTCCATATGGCCATTACCTGGTGGGATAAACAAGTGTTTGAAGAGATGGCCACGGTAGTCGACAGTGGTATCAATACGTTCAAGCATTTCATGGCCTACAAAGGTGCACTGATGGTTAATGATGAAGAGATGTATTCATCGTTCAAGCGCTGTGCAGCGCTGGGTGCCATGCCGCTGGTTCATGCCGAAAACGGTGATGTTGTTGCGCAATTGCAAGCCAGTCTGTTAGCAGAAGGTAACAATGGCCCTGAAGCCCATGCGTTCTCAAGACCTACCCAGGTTGAAGGCGAGGCGGTGAACCGCGCCATCATGATTGCTGATATGGCGGGTGTGCCTTTGTACGTTGTACACGTGTCGTGTGAAGAGGCGCATGAGGCTATTCGTCGGTCTCGTCAGAATGGCAAGCGTGTGTTTGGTGAGCCCTTGATACAACACCTGACACTTGACGATTCCGAGTATGCCCATCCTGATTGGGATCACGCAGCGCGTCGCGTTATGTCGCCACCGTTCAGAAGTCGTGACCATCAAGACTCGCTGTGGGCAGGTCTTGCCGCGGGCAGTTTGCAGGTAGTGGCCACTGATCATTGCGCCTTCACCAGTGCACAGAAGCGCATGGGGCTGGGCGATTTTACAAAAATTCCAAATGGAACAGGAGGCCTTGAAGATCGTTTGTCTGTGTTGTGGACAAGAGGTGTTGCTACTGGGCGACTGACCATGAATGAGTTTGTGGCCGTCACGTCCACGAACATTGCCAAGATACTAAACATGTACCCGAAGAAAGGCGCCATCCTTGAAGGCGCAGATGCCGACATCGTCGTGTGGGATCCCAAACGTGGCAAAACGATCAGTGCCGCTTCGCAGCAGTCAGCTATTGATTACAACGTATTCGAGGGCATCGAGGTTGAAGGGCTGCCAAGATTTACGCTGACGCGAGGGCAATGTGTGGTGACAGAAGATACGGTGAATACTGAAGAAGGTCACGGCAAGTTTGTGCCGCGTCTGGCCTATCCTGAAGTCAATCGTGCGTTGTCACAATGGAAGGAGCTGACTGCGCCACACCCGGTGATGCGTGATCCTGCCAATATGCCTGCTGGCGTGTGAAATAAACGGGCAAGGCAATCATTTGCCGCTGCCTGTCTTTAATGCCTGAGCGTTATTTCCTACCTCAGGTTTGATATCGTTGATATGGGTTTTTTGAACGAGCATGAATGAGTCTGTCATCCAGATTGACGATCTGTCGCTAACGTTTCCTACTAAAGATGGGGACGTACACGCTCTCAGTGGTATTGATCTGACGATCGGCAAAGGCGATTTTATTTCGTTCATAGGACCTTCAGGCTGTGGCAAGACAACGCTGCTGAGAGTTATTGCTGATCTGGAGCAACCAACCTCAGGTGCTATAAACGTTAACGGTATGAGTCCTGAGCAGGCGCGTATGGCGCGTGCTTATGGCTACGTCTTTCAGGCAGCCGCCTTGTATCCGTGGCGTACCATTGCCAAGAATGTTGCGTTGCCACTGGAGATCATGGGGCTTGATGCTGGCACCATTACATCACGTGTTGCCAAAAATCTTGAACTGGTTAACCTGGCTGGCTTTGAGCGAAAATATCCATGGCAGCTCTCTGGTGGTATGCAACAACGTGCCTCCATCGCGCGTGCATTGGCTGTTGAACCAGACTTGCTGTTGATGGATGAGCCGTTTGGTGCGTTGGATGAGATTGTAAGAGATCACTTGAATGAACAGTTACTGCAACTGTGGGCAGCGACCAGCAAAACAGTCGTGTTTGTGACACATTCAATACCCGAAGCCGTTTTTCTATCTACCCACATTGTGGTGATGTCGCCACGCCCGGGACGTATTCACGAAATTATCGAAAGCGATCTACCTCGATCCCGAGATCTGGATATACGAGAAACGCCTGAGTTTCTGGCGTTAGCGCAGCGGGTTCGTAACGGACTTCGAACCGGTCATGGCTACGATGAGGTGGTCTGAGCGGTGAGTACATTACAGACTGACTCCGCTGAGCTTGCCGCTAGCAGGGCCGCTACTACGGTCGTAAGTAGCGCATCGTCAAAGAAGCCTGCGCGCAAGCAATCAGAATCAGCCTTTATTCCGGTGTGTGTGGTGGTATTGGCCACCCTGTGTCTCTGGTATGCAGGGGCTGTGATGCTCAATCTGGCGTGGGAGAAAAGCTCGGCGGCTCGTGCTGGTACAACGCCTGCCTTCTTGAGCATGGTGAGCAGTACCATGAGTCAGGACCGACCCGTCTTGCCAGCGCCGCATCAGGTGGCAGTGGAGGTCTACAACACCACCGTCAAGAAGAAGATCACCTCTAAGCGTAGTCTTGTTTACCATGCAGGCATCACCTTGAGCTCATCCATGCTCGGGTTTGTTATGGGATGCGTGCTGGGAATCTTGTTGGCTATCGCTATTGTGTATAACGAGGCATTAAACAAAAGCCTGTTGCCGTGGATTATTGCTTCGCAAACTATTCCGATATTGGCTATTGCTCCCATGATCATCGTGGTGCTTAACGCTGTTGGTGTGCAGGGGTTGTTGCCCAAGGCTTTTATCTCGATGTATCTGAGCTTCTTTCCCGTTGTGGTCAGTATGGTTAAGGGGCTCAGTTCCGCTGATAGCAGCCACATGGATTTGATGCGTACCTACCATGCATCCGGTAGCCAGACATTCTGGAAACTGAGGCTGCCCACTTCCATGCCTTACCTGTTCGCGGGCATGAAAGTGGCAGTCGCTATCTCGTTAGTAGGTGCAATCGTGGCGGAACTACCTACAGGCGCTGTCGCGGGTCTGGGTGCGCGCTTGCTGGCAGGCTCGTACTACGGGCAGACTATTCAGATCTGGTCGGCACTGGTGGTGGCGTCTATCATTGCAGCCTGCCTGGTGGCTATCATAGGGCTGCTAGGAAAATGGGTTAATCAGCGGATGGGCCTTGCGCATGTCTGATGCTGCGCTAGCAGGGCAACCCGCACCGATCATGAAGCCCTTTGCGCTGAAGCGTATGCAGCGAATATTGCTTGTTTGCGTGCAAATGTTCGCGGTTCTGGCTTTGTTGTTTTTGCTGGCTGATCAACTATCCGCGGACACACGTGGCGCGCTAATTAGTGCATTGATAGGTCCGCTGTTACTGCTGGTCGGTGGCTGGGGCAGCTTAAGACTATTGAAAAACGGGCGACTGCTCGAAGCGGCTATTATCAGCTTGTTGTTGTCATCGGTTGTGGCCTATCTATTACTCACCACACTTGAGGTGCGTGCTACGCGCCATTGGGGCTTCTGGTTCGAAGTTATCGCAGCCTGGCTTTTAGCGTGGGCCTGCGTTGAGCAGTTGGCTAGTATTAAAACCTTGTCTGTTGCTTATCGCTGGGTGTTGGGCGTGCTGATTCCGGCGTTGTTTGGTGCGTGGCTGCTAATCTTGTGGGAATTGCTGACCCAGGGTTTTGATGTGCCGCAGGTGTTGTTGCCAGCCCCAAGCGACATTGGGCTGCGGTTTGTCACCTCCACATCCATACTATGGGCAGACTTTCAACAGACGTTCCTGCGCGCGGTACTCATTGGTTATGCCATTGGTTGTGGTACTGGGTTTATTGTGGCCATACTCATTGATCGCTCACCATTTCTGCAACGTGGTCTTCTGCCTGTAGGTAATCTGGTATCTGCGCTGCCCATTGTGGGTGTAGCACCCATCATGGTGATGTGGTTTGGATTTGACTGGCCCTCGAAGGCTGCAGTGGTCGTTATCATGACGTTCTTCCCCATGTTGGTGAACACGGTTGCGGGCTTGAGTGTTGCCAAGCCCATGCAGCACGATCTCATGAAAACCTATGCGGCCAGCTATTGGCAAAGCCTGTTCAAAATGCGTATCCCTGAAGCTTTGCCGTTTATTTTTAACGCCTTAAAGATCAATTCTACTTTGGCGATGATTGGCGCTATCGTGGCAGAGTTTTTCGGCACACCGACGGTCGGTATGGGCTTCAGAATATCCACCGAAGTGGGACGGATGAACGTTGATATGGTGTGGGCAGAAATTGCTGTGGCAGGCCTGGCTGGCTCGTTGTTCTACGGCGTCATCACCTTGCTTGAGCGAATGACAACGTTCTGGCATCCGTCTAACCGTCAGCGCTAATGTTTTACCAATAAAGAAGTACCACTCAGTACCAACCAAGGAGAACACCACGTGAGTATCTTGAAAATGGACCGGGCAAATCTGCTCAAAGCAGGCTTGCTGAGCGCAGCTCTGGGCTTTAGCAGCTCATCAGCTTTCGCAGCAGACGATGTCACGCTGCAATTGAAATGGGTAACCCAGGGGCAATTTGCTGGCTACTATGTTGCTCAGGATAAAGGGTTCTATGAGGAAGCCGACCTGAATGTCACTATCAAGCCGGGTGGGCCTGATATAGCGCCTCCACAGGTAATTGTTGGTGGCGGGGCGGATGTTATTGTTGACTGGATGCCTTCAGCGTTAGCCAGTCGTGAAAAAGGTGTGCCGATAGTCAATATTGCTCAGCCGTTCAAGCGCTCAGGCATGATGCTCACGTGTTTGAAAGAGAGCGGAATCACGTCTCCGGATGACTTCAAGGGTCGCACACTGGGCGTTTGGTTTTTCGGTAATGAGTACCCGTTTCTGAGTTGGATGTCATCGCTGGGAATATCCACTGAAGGTGGCGATGATGGCATCACTGTGCTCAAGCAGGGTTTTAACGTTGACCCGCTGCTGCAAAAGCAGGCTGACTGTATTTCCACGATGACCTACAACGAGTATTGGCAGGTTATTGATGCTGGCATTACCGAAGATCAACTGGTGGTTTTCAAATACGAAGAGCAGGGCGTGTCGACCATGGAAGATGGTCTGTACGTGATGGAAAAGAACCTTGAAGATCCCGCTTTTGTGGAGAAGATGGCTCGTTTTGTAGCGGCATCCATGAAAGGTTGGGATTATGCGCGTGAAAATCCTGATGAAGCAGCTGATATCGTTCTGGAAAATGATGCCAGTGGTGCTCAGACTGAAAAGCATCAGCAGCGCATGGTTCGCGAAATTTCCAAGCTCACTGAAGGTTCTGACGGTACGCTGGATGTTGCTGACTACGAGCGCACTGTCGAGATACTACTATCAGGTGGATCAGATCCTGTGATCAGTGCAAAGCCTGAAGGTGCCTGGACCTCAGTTGTCACTGACAAAATTTCTACGATGTAGGGTGATTGGATTTTTTACGTGTGGGCCAGGTCAGGCCAATCCAGGCTGGGCCGGGCTAGAAACTTGCGCAGCGGATGAACCTCCGTTGCGCAGCTTACTGAACTCTCGGCTGTTCTTTTATGTAACGACGTTTGATGTGGTTCTGAACATGTAAAAGGGCGTACCCTAGTTTGGGCTATCCATGAAACGCGCAGTCCTTTCATGAATATTCCAGGCTACGAGGCTGTCTGAGGATCCAATTGAACAGCCTCTTAGTAACGCCCCTTGCCTTGTCTGATATTTGAAAATTGAACAATACCGATTCTGCCAGTCAGTCCCTCAGCGTAGGCCTTGTTGTTGGCATTCTGGTGCTTGCCTCCAGCGTCAGTATCATGTCAACCGACATGTACACGCCCAGTTTGCCAGACTTGACGCAATGGTTTGACACAACGCCAAGCCTTGTCAAACTCACCATCAGCTTGAATATGCTGGCTTTCGGTATTGCCCAGCTAATCCATGGCCCCTTATCAGATCGGTATGGTCGCAAACCGGTTCTGGTAATTTCCTCTGTTTTTGTGGTGATACTCAGCTTGGCCTGTGCAATGGCTCAGTCCATTGAACAGCTGATCGCAGCGCGCGTTTTATTGGGATTGGCAGCCGCTGCGGAAGCTGTCATCGGTCTGGCTATCATTAAGGATCTATACAACGAAAAAGAGCAGGTTAAAGCTCTCGCTTTGCTGGGGATGGTGATTGCCATAACACCTGCGGCCGCGCCTATTTTGGGTGGATACCTGCATGTAGCTTTTGGTTGGCAGAGTAACTTCTATGTCATCAGTGGTATGGCTTTTCTGTCGATGGTAGTCGTGGCGAAGGTGCTGCCCGAGTCCTGCACGCCAGATCCTGAGGCATTGAAACCTGCAAAATTGATAAGAGCCTATGGCAACCTACTGAAGAACTCTGACTTCTTGGTGCATTGCGCCATATTGGGTGTTGCACTGGGACTGATCTTTGTATTCGTAACAGGCGCGCCTTTCATCCTGATCGATAAGTTGGGTGTCGCTGCTGATCAGTTTGGCTACTATCAGGCCAGCATTATTCTGGCGTTTTTTCTGGGGAGCGTGTTGGCGTCACGGCTTGCCGATCGCTGGCAGGCTATGAGTTTGTTGCGGCTGGGTGTTGTGTTGGTTCTGGCAGGCTCTGTGGTGCTGTGCGTTGTCATATTCGCAAACCTGACCACACCACTCACACTAACAGGTGCCTATTCAATTATTACGTTTGGTATGGGGCCGTTGTTTGCTGTAGCACCAAGCCGAGCTCTGCGTTCTATTCAAGGCCAATCTGGTACAGCATCGGCGTTGCTCAGTGGCATAGAGCAGACCATGGCAGGCATTGCTGCGGTGATGATCAGTTTGCTGCATGACGGCACCGCTCGACCGATGGCCTTCGTCACTGTGGTGCTCGGACTGGCGCTCGTTGCGCTTTTCAAGCGATCGTGCGTGGAAGATGAGTTGCGCTTGCAGGAGTAGGGAACACACTTTGTTCGTGGTTGAGCTGGACTACCCAAGGAAAGTCCAGCTCAACGGGGTACAGGGCGCTTCTAACTTATGGAAAAGCGGGCAGCGCTATTTGATACCGTAACGGTAGCCGACACCTGCGATCAGTTCGTCAATGAGGTCTGCGCCTGCGTAGAAAGTGCCAGGCCCGAGGTTCATCTTGATGCCACCGCCAATCTGAGGCTCTATATCATTGTTAGTGGTCGATCCAAAAAACCGATCATCAAATTCGACTGAGAGTCTGACAAGACCTGCATTGGCGTACCAGGTTAATCCGTTACTGGCGTTGATGGGCTCTTTCGGGCTCACTAGCAACAAAGCCGTTATTGCAGAGGCATCAAAGAAATCCAGATCTGCTATGTGGAAACTGCCCTGGATGGCGGCATCAAGGAAGCCAAGTGCTGATCCTTCGGGTGTGATGTTGGGCATGTGATAAAAAACGCCTCCACCGATGGACGTGCCATCTGATCCAAAGAAGCCGAGGTCAGAGATGCCAAAATCGCCATACGCTGTTAGCTTATCGTTGAAGGCATAATTTATGCGAGCGCCGATATTCCGATAATCGGGCGCAAGAGAGGCTGAGCCCTCCACTGACAACTGGGGTTCGTTAGCAGGATTTGCCGAGCGTCCACTGGGTGATCCAAAGTAATCAGCATGGGCTGTTACGCTTGTGACTAAGAGCGCTGAAAACAGAGCAATAATTTTTACCTTCATAGGTCTTCTCCTTAAGTTACGTCTGAAAATTTGCAGTACTAATAATGCTGGGGAAAGTATACACAGTTACTTCTAACGGACGAGGTCGTCCAAATGATCAGTTATTCGGTGTTGTCTGCATCGGAGTTGCCACTGGCAAATCGTTCCATCAACGCTATGCATGCAGCCCCAGTGATCATCAAGGCGATGGCTATCCAGGTGCTGCTAGCTTGTA